>JAITCL010000078.1 GCA_031283105.1 Treponema sp.
AGCGGTCGCGTTGCAAAGCAACGTAGTTGCCGCTAAAAAAACATTTAAGGAGAAAGAGGAAAGCGAAATGAGAGAGGGATTATACAGCGGCGGCAGTAACTTTTTCCTGCACCATTTCATCAATGATTTGGGCAAGGGTTTTGTGATCAGCCGTCGCTTTAGTAAAGAGGTAATTGACAGTCATTTTAGACATACCCAAAAGACGCAATTCCCTCTGACTCAGCCAGCCGCTGCCATTAGGACCAAGCGTAATTTCATTGTTGGTAACAAAATCGTCAAGCGCATACGCTTCTTCCTTGGTCATTCTTGCCATAATTCTTTCCTTGCATGGAAAATGCTAATGGTGTTATCGTCTACCGGATTATACATAATTTCAAGAGGGGTACCAGCGCGGTCAAAGCCAATGACCGCATATTTTTCAGGCATCTCGCCAAGATCAGCATCGCATATCCTGTTCATGTAGGCGCACAGAATATCCTCTTTGCTAATCCCATGCCGAAACGCCGCCTCGTTAAACTCGACGATAACGTCCATGAGGTAAATGTAGCATGAAATGGGGGCAAATAAAAGCACCCCGTCAAGGGGTGTAGATGAGTAAATGTATCACGCCCCGGCGCCGGACAAGGCATCCATGACGATAAAAATGAGACCAGCTTTAGCTGGTCGTCCGCGCCGCGGTCAAAGCGAGGTATGCGGCAGATTACGGAAATTTTATGAACAAGGAAGATATGAAATCATATAAAATTATTTTACTTTTTATTTCTTCCTGTATGTTTTTTCAATGTTACGGAAAGGGCAACGGGAAAGAGGCGCGTCAAATGAGCGATACCGAAAGGTTCGCGCTGGAATACCCTTTGGCCGGCAGTGACAATATATTTGTTTACAGAAACGCAAACGAGACGGCGGACATTTTGGCAAAGGGCAGGGGTATTGTGTTTATCGGTTTTAAGGAATGCCCCTGGTGCCAGGTTTACACCGTCTACCTTCAGGATGTCGCGCGCGAAATGGAAATTGACAAAATTTATTACTGCGATATAAAAGAAGACCGGGAAAACAATTCGGAAGGATACCGGAAAATAGTCAGCGTTTTTGAAGGCTACCTTCAAAATGACGACGAGGGGCGCCCGCGGGTGTATGTGCCGGACGCGTCAATAGTAAGCAGGGGCAGAATAATTACCCACGATTTTGAAACGTCAAAAGAAACGCTTGGATACGACACGCCGCAAGAGTACTGGAACGACGAGCGGGTGAACGCGCTCAAGGAACGACTGCGAAAAGGGATTGGCATTTTGAAGGAGATTATTGCCTACACTTGCAATAGTTGTGATGAAAAGTGAGGGGTGACAGTCACCGGGAAGCTGTGCGTGATGAGAAAAAGGGAAGAATTTCCACCACGGAGGACACGGAGAACACGGAGGGGGAAAGATTGTCGTATCAAAACTCCGTGTACTCCGTGATCTCCGTGGTTAATTCTTCTTCTTTGTTATTCGATTTACCGTCTCAACAAATTCAACGCCAGGTCTACTTCGGCAAGGCTTAAGTTCAGGCGGGAGGCTATTTCCGCCGGGGAGAGGCCCTGCGCGGACATTTCGGCGATTTGTACTTTGATTTTGGTTTTTTTGGGTTTGCGTTTTACGGCGGCGGGGGGCGGCGGAGAAACTGCCGGTTCCTGCAGCTGCGGCTTTTGTGGAATTGGCGGCTCCTCTGAAACCGGCGGTTCCACAGGAACCGGACGGGAATCCAGAGCGGCGCGAATTCCCCGGCCCAGGCTGGCGTACATTGCCTCCCCTGCCCTGCTGCGCTGTAATTCCCGCATATACACGGAGATGCGCCGGTCGGTATCGTCCAGAATAGTTTTGAGTGTTTTGATGCGTTCTTCTACCAACAGCGAATCTCTGTCCGCGGCGGCGTCAATTTCGGCTATCAGGCGGTAGACTTCCGCGCGGTAATCGGCAAGAAGTTCGCGGGCGGCGGTTTTGCGTTCTATGTACCGGCGGAAAAAGAAAAAGCCGGAAACGCAGAGGCACAGGCTGATGGCGGATAAAACAAGGGGTATCGTCATTTTTACAGGCTTATGTCGATGTTACGGCCCAGGCGGGGGTCGCAGAAAACCGGAACCGGCGGCGCTTCCCGCTCAGATTCCTTTTGTCCGGCTTCTTTCTTTTTTCCTTCGCCTGATTCTTGCCGCCGGGATCCCCGTTCTTTGACTTTCTCGACCCCGTCGTCACCCGTGTTTTGCGCTTCGTTGACCGACTTAATGTGTTCCTCCGTTTTACGCTGAATTTGCACGCCCTGTATTTCCTGCTGAATGGCAAGACCCTCGCGTTGGGCGGTTTGTGCTTTGCCTACCTTGTCCAACTGGGTAAATAAGGTTTGCAGATCAATGGGCTGTATAGCCATCAGGCCCCTTCCTTGCAGATTCGTCCGGTTCTTCATATTTGGTCATTCTGATAAGTCCGTTTTCCAGAACAAAGGTTACCGCTTTGTATTCGGTGCGCACCTCTTCCATTACATCGCGTACCATTATCTTTACCCCCGGATACACTTTTGCGGAAGCCGACACCCTGCCGCGGGCTTTCAGGCTGCTCAGGAAAGCCTGAATTTCCTGTATCCCTTCGTGTGTTTTTTGCAATTCAGCCATCAAGGTATTCCGGCTTTCCGTCTGTTCCTTCAGGAAAATTTCCTTGTCTTCGGGCAGGCTCTTCCGCTGCTTTTTAATATTGGTTAAAGACATTATATTGCGGTTAGCTTCTTCAAGCTGTCGGTCAAGCTCATTCTTTACCCCGTGGAGTCTGTCCAGTTCTTCTTTGCTCTTGGGATCAAAGCCCACTTCGCAGATTGTTTCCGTGCCGCTGGTGGGGTTGCCCAGAACCTTGGCGTTGATTTCTTCACAGGCGCGCAGCCTTCCTCCCATAATACTGGCGCGTTTTCCCTGACAGATGATTCGGTTGTACGCGTCCACATAGGAGTTAATGATTCCATCGGAGACAAATACCATATCCCCGGTGGTAATATTGGCGTTTTCTATAAAACGCGCCCAAAGGGATTTTCCGGCGTGTATATGGCCTTCGCCTTTTCCATTTACCCCCTGATAGATGATTATGTCGCCCTCGGCGTCCAAATCCGCTTTCGCCACGGTTCCGTGAACCTCAATATTACCCGCCGCCTTGATTGAAAAGCCGTCTTCTATATTTCCCTGCACTATGACGGTACCCAGGAAAATAATATTTCCTGTTTTCAGGTTCACGTCGCCGTTGACCGTATACACCGGTTCAACATTGACCAGGCCGCCCGCCACAATGACCTGCCCGTTCATGTCGGAAAGAATTACATCGCTATCTTCGTCGGACACATGAACATTGGTGCCGACCGGCAAATTGATGTCCTTGCCGTTGGTTGCGGAAAGCCACTTTCCGGTAACGGTTTCTCCCGGAATGCCCTTTTCCGCGGGTATTTTTTTTGCAAGGGCCTGGTTCTCTACCACGTTCTGGATAATGTTAAGTTCTTTGAAGTCAATCTTGCCGTTGTTTCCCTCTTTCAGCCGCACTTTGCTTTGGTCTGTCTCAAAGTAATACTGGATATAGGCGTCCCTGCCGTCAAGGGCTTTGGTTCCTTCCGCTATCTCCATCTTTTCGTTGTATACCGGTTTATCAATAAAATTCCACAGTACGTCTTCCTTAATTCCATGAACTATCCTGCTGCCCTTGAATATGGTAATGAATGTTTCGTAGGCAACGTCGCAGCCGCCCTCGCCGGGGGGCGTCACCTGCATATAGGCGTACATCTCGCCTTCGGAAACTTCCGGCCTGACGACGCTGTCATTGTATGAGTGGCGTTCAAAAACGCCGACTTTGATATATTCGCCCTTTGCTTCACGGACAATTTTACTGACCAGGCCCGTGTTAATGTTTTGAGTCTGGCGGTCATTAAGCAGTTGTACGGCATAGCTTTCCATAGCTTTGCGGCCATTGCCCGAAGGAGCGGTGACTTTAAGCAGGGCGTCCCCGGCGGTAGTAAAGTGAACAAACGCTTCTCCGTCCCGGTCTTCAATAACCGGCCCCTGTTCGCCCAGTTCTTCCTCAAGCAGCCCTTCGCCGTCTTTCTTCTTGCCAACGGTGACTTTCTCATAAGCCTGTATGCGCCATTCTTTTTTTCCTATCCCCAGAATACCGGGGGAACCCCTTTCCGTAATCTCGTACTCAAGGTGGCGAACCGGAATATCCAGAAGGGCGGCGGCATCGGCAGTGACGGCTTCCAGGGTAGGGCCGGCAACTTCGATAATATGTATAGCCCGGTCCTGTTCCAGGCGATCCTTTAAGATTTCCTGTAGCTGGACAAAATCAACCATTACTACTCCTCTTATGCTATTATCGGCAGGATTTCCGGTAAAACTTTGTGTTGTTAGACAATACCTTTGCGAATATTGGTGAGTTTTGATCTGAGATGAAGAATGGCCTTGGTGTGGAGTTGGGAAACGCGGGATTCGGTGACTTCCAGCACCCTTCCTATGTCTTTGAGGGTAAGATCCTCGTAATAGTAGAGTATCAGTATCTTTTTTTCCTTGTCGGGAAGTTCGTTAATGGCGGCGATTATCACTTGGCGCATCGCCTCTTTTTCCACCATTACGTCGGGGTTCAGGCTGGACGGCGATTCGATGGAGTCTACTATGGACACCCGGTCTTTTTCATCGCCGGAGAACCACACGTCGTTGAGGCTGAGTATTGAGGTTCCCGAGATTTTTTGTATGGTTTTAAGGTATTCGTCTTCGTTCATGCCCAGCGCCCCGGCGATTTCCTGATCCGAGGCGGTTCGCCCCAACTGGGCTTCCAGAGAGCTTATGGTGGATTCTATTTCGCGGGTTTTTTGACGGACGGAACGGGGAACCCAGTCAATTTGGCGGAGTTCATCAAAAATCGCCCCCCGTATGCGGGTTACGGCGTAGGTTTTAAATTTGACGTTCTTTTCGGGGTCGTATTTGTCAATGGCGTCAATCAGCCCGAAAACCCCAAAGCCCACCAGATCGTCAAATTCAACATTACTGGGCATTCCCATAGCGACTTTCCCGGCGACATACTTCACCAGCGGCGCGTACTGTTTGATAAAGGCTTCACGGATGGCCGGATTCCGGGTTTTACGGTATTCCTGCCAGCGTTCTTCTTCCGTTTTATCGTCCGGGATGGCATTCCCCATAAGCTATCCTTTCTTGTCTTTTTCCAGCACCGTCCGTATGCCGGCGGCAATTTCCCTGGGGTCAAAATCTCCCTGTAACTGCGACGTCTTATCCGCGGAACTCTTCCGCGGCGGCGGCGGGGGAGATTCCTCCTTACTCATGGAATCGCCTGAACCGGCCAGAAACGAGAACGGATCCATGAACGGGTCCGCACCCCCTCCCTTGCCTCCTTCAGGAACGAATGCCCCAAAATCCATGGAAAAATCCCCCAGCCCTTCAATCTTGACGCTGTCAAGCGAGTTGTCAAGTGAAGCGCCCAGCGAGTTGTCAAACACCGGGGCAGATTCTTCCTGCTCTCCCTCTTCAGTATAACCTGTCGCGGGACTTTGGTCTATATCCCGACTGGGTTTGGTTGACCGGGAAACCAGATCCTTAAAATCGCCTACCTCGTCATTATCCGCCGCTCCCGGCAAAGCCGCCGAAAAAGCGGAGTCAGACGCGTCATCCAGGGTGATATTTACCCGTGCGCCGGTTGCTCTCCGGGAAAAAACATTATCCGCGGCATTATCCTGCACATTCAGCAGTTCAGGAATGAAGATAGTGATAAGCGCCCAAATGCCGGCCCCCAGGCAAAAAAACAGGGCGGCAAAACCCGCCGCGCGGGCCAGCGCGACTAACAGGATGGTATGGCCCAATAACAGGCTGATTATGAAGGCGAGTACAAAGGCCGCCCCGCCGCAGACAAAGCCCCACTTTGGATTAAACATGCGCCCCCCTTATGATCGCGTAGTACTCGCACATAGGGGTTGTCCAGGAAGAAAAATAAACCACGAACCAACACCAACTCGTACCAAAGGTACGCATACGAACAACAATAAGATATGGAGTAAAAGTTCGTGCTGGTTTGTGTGGTTTGTGGTAAAATTCAAACATATTGGACATCTCCTACGTATTCGTACTACGTGCGTTTGAACATCTTCTTGAACATCGCGCCAATACCCGCGGGTTCAACCAGTCTGTTTTTGTCCATCCGTTCTACCAGATGCTGGATACACAGGCTTGCCTTACACTTGGGCTCAATCACCATAAACGGTTTTTGCTGGCGTACCGAAGCGGGTACGGACTGATCATCGTAGATAAAGCCGAGGTAGTCCAGCTTAAGGTTAAGAAACTGTCCAGCAATATTGGTCATTCTGTCGGCGACGCTTTTTGCCTCCGCCGCCCCCTTTGCCCGGTTAACCACAAGTTTAAGCCCGATGTTGACCGGATCGTATTCCATGGCGATTATCTTGATTATACCATAAGCATCGGTGATTGCCGTCGGTTCCGGCGTGGTAACAATAATCGCGTCATCGGCGGCGGCGATAAAATCCAGCACGTTGCTGCTCACCCCGGCGCCGGTGTCTATGATAATGATGTCGGCAAAGGAAAGGGTGTCAAGCTCGCTGATAAAATCCTGCCGTTCCTGTTCACTCATATTGGCTATTTGGGAAAAGCCCGAAGCGCCCGCCACTATGGAAATGCCGTAGTCGGTTTCCACGAGAATTTCATGGATGCTTTTCTGCTTTTTTATGACATGGTACAGGTTGTATTTGGGAATCATGTTGAGCATAACGTTGACGTTGGCAAGCCCCAAATCCGCGTCCATGACCACGACTTTCTTGCCGAGCCGGGCAAAGGCAAGGGCCATATTGACCGAAAGGTTGGTTTTTCCCACGCCGCCCTTGCCGGAAGTAACGGTGATAATACGGGTTTTTCTGCTGTCCCTCGACATGCCTGAATTTTCGGCCCTGCCGTCGGCGCCGGCCGATTGCGACTTTCTTCCCGTCCGGTCGCCGCCCGACGCATTCTTTTTTTGCCGCATTATTTCACGCAGCTTTTCCGCCTGATCTTCCATATCTTTCTAGCTCCATTGCAATTGATTCACTTCCACCGCGGGGAAGCGCTTTTCGATTTCTTCCCGGTCAACACGAAACTCGTCCAGATTGACAAGAAACCGGACGACGCTCGCTTTCTTTATATCTTTGGAAACATCCTGCCCGTCGGTTATATACGACACCGGTTTTCCCCGTTCCGCCAGCGCGGAAATAATATTGCCGATATGCCTGGTTTCATCGAGCTTGGTCAGCATGACCGCCTGATAATTAAACGGCTCAAACTGCTGGAGTATATGTTCCATGTCGCTGGTTTTGGTGCTTGCCGACATTGCCAGATGTATCTCCGCTTTTGAACCGCACGCGTCAAGCAGCTCCTGCATTTCGCCTAACTTTGCCGAATCCCGCGGGCTTCTGCCGATGGTGTCAACAAGAATCAAATCCGTTTCTTCGCGGTACAGGTCAATCTCCCGGCGCAGGTCGCGGCGGTTGTCGATGTATGAAACGGGAATCTCCATTATATCGCCGTACACCTTGATTTGATCTTTCGCGCCAATCCGGTACGCGTCAACGGTAATGATGCGCACGGACAGCGGGCTGCGCTCCGTACTTCCCGTTTCAATGCCGTAAATACCGTACACCGCCGCCAGTTTTGCGATGGTGGTGGTTTTACCAACTCCGGTGGGGCCGATAAGAACCATGATGCGCTCCGGTTTTTCGGATGCCTGATATATGCTAATACTTTCCCCAATCCAGCAGAGGACGCGGTCTTGAACCGCGTTAAAATCCTCCAGAATGTCCAGCGGTAATTCCTTGTGGGCCTTTTCCAGAATCCGGGCGGTGTAGCGTTCGGAAAAATCATTTGCCCTCAGCATTTGAGCAATGCGGGACAGGCTGGGGTGGTCGGTTTTGACGGTATCTTTTGAACTGATTGTTTCCTGAATTTCTTTTAAGCGGTCGAGTATCTGCTGTTGATGGGCGGCTTCCGCCGATTCATCCTGTTCCTGTACCTGCTGAAATACCTGATCGGGATTTTTGCCCGCGGCGGCCAATACCCGTTTTTTCGCCTCGACAAAATCAAGGGTGGAATCATCTTTTGATGAAGCGGATGAATATCTGCCGGCGGCCTTGCCGGCGGTAGTATACGGGGAAAAAGGCGACTCGCCGGGAAGCGAGGAATAAGGTTCAGCGCCTTGTAAAGGCGAGCTTGGCAAGGAAAGACCCCGCAGGGGGGAAAGGCAAAATTCAAGCTCCACTCCCTCAGGGGAAAAAAGCCCCCTGAAGCCGGAAGGGCGGTAGGTCTTTTCCCGAAGTACCGTAAACCTGACGCCGTATTTATTAACAATTTTCTGGAGGCAGTCTCCCTTGCTTACGCCCCGCTCAACATATATCTGCATTCGTGTTTATTCTCCATCTTCTTTGGAAGGTGCGCCTTCCAGTCTGATAACGCCGACCGCTTCGGGAATAATATCCGGCGTAATTTCGGGAACGGAAATAACCGCCAAATCGGGCAGTTCCCTATCGGTTGAATTGCGCACGAGGAAACGCGCCTGTTCGGAGCAGAGTATAACCGGCAGAAAACCCCTGCTCTTGACCGCGGCGGCGGCTTTGCTTACCGCCTTTATCCATGCCGACTGGGTAAGCGGATCCAAGGCGCAGACCACGCCGGAAGGGGTTTCATATTTACTTTCAATAATTTTTTGTTCCAAATCCGGCGCAATGGTCAACACCCGCAGGTGGTGGCTTTCATCGGAGTACTGGTGGCAAATTTGGCTGCCCAGCGCCTGACGCGCCTTTTCGGTGAGGAACCAGACCGTTTTGGACAGCGGCGCGTATTCGGCAATGGCCTCCAGTATCGTGACCATGTTGCGGATAGACACCCGTTCCCGCAACAGGCCGTGCAGTATCTTTTGAATTTTAATCACCGGCATACCCAGTTCAGGCCGCAGCACTTCGTCCACCACGGCGGGGTATTCCTTGCGCAGCGTATCCAAAATCGCCTGGGTGTCCTGCATTCCCAATATGTCAGCTGAATGACGCCTGATAATTTCAGTGAGGTGGGTGGCGATAATCGAAGGGGGATCAACCACGGTATAACCGGCGCGTTCCGCGTCATCGCGGCGGTCTTCAGTGACCCACAGGGCGGGAAGCCCGAAGGCGGGATCAACCGTTTTTTCGCCGGGGAGTTCCGTATTTACCGTGCCGGGATTGATGCACAGGAAATGGCTCATCCGTATCTTGCCCCGGCCCACGTCAACGCCCTTTATCTTAAAACAATACTCCGAAGGATCCAAAACCATATTGTCGATTATCCGCACCTTGGGAATCACGAGTCCCAGTTCCAAAGCCGACTGCCGCCTGACCCCCTGCACCCGCTCCAGCAGTTCCGCGCCTTTTTCCTTGTCGACTAACGGTATCAGGCCGTAACCCAGTTCCAGCGAAAGGGCATCCAGTGGGACAACCGGGGATATTTCCACGCCGTCCTCTTTGCCTTTTTTGCCGCCTTTGGTCTTCGCCATCATTTCATTAAAACTGGCTTCCTGTTTCTTTTTGCGTCCCACCTGAAAGGCGGTAAAAGCCATGAATCCCGCCATGACGAACAGCACCGCGTGGGGGAAGCCGGGCAGGAAGGCAAGCCCCGCCAGCACCGCCGAACATATCCAGTAGATGCGGGAAGAGCCGGTAAACTGTTCCACAACCTGTTCGGAAAGATTGCCGGTAGCCGCCGCCCGGGTTACCACAATGCCCATCGCGGTGGAAATCAGCAGGGCGGGGAATTGGGTCAACAGACCGTCGCCGATGGAAAGACTGATGTAATTGTTGAGCGCCAGTTCCATCGGTTCGCCGTGCAGAGCGGCGCCGATGATAATGCCGCCGATAACGTCTATCACCGTGACAAAGATTCCTATTTTAACATTGCCTGAAATAAATTTACTCGCTCCGTCCATTGACCCGTAAAAATCGGATTCTCTTTGGACTTGCGCTTTCCGTTTTTGCGCTTCTTCCTCGGTGATTGAACCGGAACTGTACTCGGTATCTATCGCCATCATTTTTACCGGCATACTGTCCAGGGTAAAACGCGCCGCCACTTCGGAAATGCGGGTCGCCCCTTTGGTAATAACGATTGCCTGTACCGCGATAATGATGATGAAAATGATAAAGCCGATGACCAGCCCCTGATTGCCGCCCGTGCCGACAACAAAACTGGAGAAGGCGCGAATCATTTTGCCGTCAAACTTTGCCCCTTTGGACAGGATAAGCCGCGTCGAAGAAATGTTGAGCGCCAGACTGAAGACCGTGGCTACCAGCAGCACCGTGGGAAACAGGCTGAATTCCGTGGGTTTTTGGGAATACAATACGATGAGCAGCACCAGCAGGGAGAGAATGACGTTCATCGCCATCAGCGTGTCCAGTAAGACGGTGGGCAGGGGGATGATGATCATCACCACAACCACAATAACGCCGATGGCAATAAAGAGGTCTTTCGCGTTGCCCAGAGGGTTTCTGGAGAGCGTATTCTCGCCGCTTACCCGCGCCGCATCAGCCATCGAGCCTCCCTAATATTGTTCGCAAAGAATCATAAACCACGAACCAACACCAACTCGTACCAAAGGTACGCATACGAACACCAACAAGATATGGAGTAAAAGTTCGTGCCGGTTCGTGTGGTTTGTGGTAAAATTCAAGCATATCGAACATCTCCTTATGGGTTGTCTCGCAAGGCTATCATGCACTCACCCTTGCACTTGCCCTTTCACGCGATTTCGCCTTGCGCCGCAGTTCGTTAATATCCATCACCTTTCTGAATATTGTCGCAACCACGGAATAATACGCTTCGGGGATATAATCCCCCACCTCCGTCTCCCGGTACAGGGCCTGGGCGACGGGCTTGTTTTCAACTAACGGAACGCCGTTTTCATTGGCAAGGTTGCGTATCCGCGCCGCCATTTCATCCGCGCCCTTGGCCGTTACCATGGGGCCGGGCATGGAATCCCGCTGATACTCCAGCGCCACGGCATAGTGGGTCGGATTGGTAATAACCACGTCGGCGCGGGGAACCGCTGCGGCAATATTCTGTTTCAGGAGCTCCCGGAAACGGCTGCGGATTCTGTTCCGTATCTGCGGGTCTCCCTCGTACATTTTCATTTCTTCCTTCATTTCCTGCCGGGACATTCTGTTCCGTTCCCGGAAACGCCAACGCTGAAATAAAAGGTCGGGGATAGACAGTATCAGCAGCAACACCGCGCAGATGAGGAGTATGCGAATGGCAATCGACGCCACCGTCGTCAGCCCCAGCCAGAGGCCGGCCTTTTGCAGATTCGCCAGTTTGTTGATGTCCATTTTGATGAGGGAAAACGCCACGCCCCCGATAATCAGCATTTTGATAATTGATTTTGCAAAATTAAACAGCCCGTCTATCGAAAAGATACGTTTGAAAAACTGCCCGAAGCGGGGCAGCACTTTGGTAAAATCAGGCGTAATGGGTTTGGTGGTAAATAAAAAACCCACCTGGACAATGTTGGAAAACAGCGCGGCAAATACCGCCACTATCAGTATGGGCAGCGCCAGTTTGACCAGATAATGGAAAAAGGCCCCTACGATAATAGCGTCTTTGGTGGGGTCTAATTCTGTCGCCCGCAGGAAGAAAAAGCGCAGCATCTCCACGCAGGTACGCAGCATGGACGGCGCCAAAAAGAGCAGCAAGAGCGCGGGGAGAAACAGCGTCACCGCCCCTACCAGTTCCTGGCTTTTCGGTACCTGCCCTTCTTCACGCAGCCGGCGCAGCTTATGTTCGGTCGGTTGTTCAGTCCTGCCCTCGGCTTCTGCGTCATCAGAGAACCATTGCAAGTGAATGAAAGGGAATGGGGAATGGGGAATGGGGAATGGGGAAGCGTAGTTTGTAGTTTCAGCGTAACCCACAAGAACACGCCCATCTCCCGAAGAAAAATCCCCGACCCCTGTTCCCTGTTCCCTATTCCCTACTCCCCACTCCCTACTCCCCATCTTAAAATCCTCCCTCAATCTGCTGCCCAATCTGGGCATACAGACTTTGCAGGCTGGCAAAACCGGAATCAATGACCCGCGCAAAAGCCTCGGTCATAAAGGGCAGGGACGTAAAAATCAACAGAAAAGCCACCGTTATGGAAATGGGAAAACCTTCACTGAGTATGTTAATTTGGGGCGCCGCTTTGGAGATAAGCCCCGTGGTCAGGGAAACGAGAAACAAAGTTCCCAGTATCGGCAGGGAAATGACAATGGCATCCATGAACAGCCGGGAAAGCCCCGACGCCAACAGACTGATTACCGGTTCCCTCCCCGCGATTAAAGCGGTAACGCTGATGCTTTGCACGGAACGCCAGAAGCCGCCCAAAAATAATTCCCGAAAGCCGCCGATGGTCAGAAATATCAGCATCGACACCAGATTGAGGTATTGGCCCATGAGGGGGTTTTCAACCTGCGCCAGGGGGTCAAAAGTTTCCGAAGCGCCAAAGCCCATTTGCAGGGAGAAAAATTGTCCGGCGGTGGAAAAGGCGGCAAAAATAATCGTGAGGAAAAACCCGATAATGATGCCGATAATCCCCTCGCCTATTAACAGCAGCAAAAACCTGAAACTAAACGGCTCATAGCGCAGGTCGCTTAAAAAAGAGAGACCGCCCGCGCTGGGAAGCATAACCGCTCCCGTGCCGCTTATTCCTGCCGCGCCCGCCGCCGTCGCCTCCACCCCAAAAACCGCCGCGGTGGGCATCACGGCAAAAGCGGTAAAACCCGCCAGGGCCAGTTTCGCCGTTTGGGGAATCGCCTCCGATGACAGCAGGGGGGCGGTCTCAATCATGGCAATGGCGCGGGCGGCAATCAGCAAAAACACCGGCCCGTAATTGAGAATATTTTGTAATACCGCGCCGTCTACCAATCAATCACCTCGCCATATCTGGAATTCTCCGAAATAATTCCGTGGTATATTCCCGCAATGAACTGAACATCCAGCCGCCCAAAAACGCCAGCACCAGCAGGATTGCGATAACTTTGGGCACAAAGGTTAAAGTCTGCTCCTGAATGGAAGTTGTCGCCTGTAAAATTGCCACTATCAAGCCCACCGTCAACGCGGACAGGAGCAGAGGAGACGCTATGAGTAGCACTTCCAGTATCCCCTGCCGCAGCAGGGCGGTCACCTCACCTATGCTCATTCTCTATCCTTATTATATAAATGAACGAACCAACTGGTCCGTTAACAGCCCCCACCCGTCAACCAGAATAAACAGCATCAGTTTGAAGGGCATCGAAATCATAACCGGCGGCAGCATAATCATGCCCATCGACATAAGGGCGCTGGCGACTACCATGTCGATAACGATAAAGGGAATAAACAGCAGTATCCCTATCTTAAAAGCCACCGTTAACTCGCTTAAAATAAAAGCGGGAATCAGCACATAGGTGGGGACATCGGCCAGCGTGTCGGGCCTATCCAGCCCCCGCATCGCCATAAACAGCCGGATATTTTCCGGGCGGCTGCGCATCTGGCTGTACATAAACAGCCGTAACGGGGCCTCGGCCTCGCGGTAGGCCGTCTCCACATTAACATCCCCCGCGGCAAGGGGCCGCAAGGCCCGGTCGTAGATATTTGAAAATGTCGGCCACATGATGAATATCGTTAGAAACAGGGAAATCCCCAGAATAACCTGATTCGGGGGAACCTGCTGCAATGAAAGCGCCCGTTTAATAAAATCCAGCACAATGGAAACGCGGAGGAAACTCGTCATCAAAATGATGATACTGGGGGCAAGCGATAATACCGTCAGCAGCAGGAGCAGTTGCAGGGAAAAAGCCACTTCCTGCCCTGTCGCCGGATTGCGCACCGTTAAATCAATGAAAGGAATAATCGGCGGCGGCGGCGGCGTGGGCAAGGCCGTTGTCCCCTGCGCCGGCGTAAACGGCGACGCTTGCGGCTGCGGGGCGGGAGCCGGGGCTTCCTGCGCCTGCGCCACAACCGGCAGCAGCAACAACACGATAAGCAGCCATATATTTTTTTTGCTATGCAATTTTCTCATTCCTCATTTCTACTCCCTACTCCCTATTCCTCATTCCTACTCCCCATTCCCTACTCCCCACTCTCACAGTCCCTTGAGCCTTTCCCGGCGTTTGCGAATATCTTCCGGGCCGGGAGGGGCGTTGGATTCCGCCGACATTCCCAGCCTTTGGAGCAAAGCCCTAAAATCGGGGAAAGGCCCGGCGGGGGCTTCGGCGCTTTTGCGGGAATCTTCGAGGAGCATCGCATTCAGGACGTCTTTATCATCAATTTCGCTGATAAGGCTGAGACCGCTTTCTGCGGCGCCCACCAGCCATGCCCGTGAACCCACCGCGATAATGTACGCGCCGCGGTTTGCCCCCAGCGGGGCGCTGGCAAGTATTTTAAGGAAGGGGTCCTGATTTCTGCCGCCCCGGGCAGACCGTTTGATAAAGAAGACCAGGCCGTAAATGGCCGCCGCAACCACGGCAAGGGTTAAAATTACCCGGAATATGCCCCAGACGGACACCGCGGGAGGGGTGAGCGCCGCCCCCGCCCCGGCGTCTCCCAGGGAAAGCGCCTGTTCCCGGGCGGTAATCGGGTCGACCGCCGGGGTTTCCTGAACAGTGGTTTCCTCCGGGAAAGCCGCTTCCTGGGCAAAAAGAGCGGTGACAGACAGATTAAATATACACAGGGTACATACAATAGCCAATATGCGGGATATAACAGCGGATAATTTCAGTTTTTCCCTCCCAGTATAACTGATTCTCCCTCAATTATAGGCTATTTGAAAAAATAATTCAAGTAGTTGACAATACAAAAACCAATAGATTACAATAAAAGAATAGCCGATAATTTATAGGTTATATGGATTGAGCTATAAATGGTAAATTGAGTGGGAGCGGTTCATGGCAGAAAAAAAACCTTCAAAGAACTCTGATCGCGGCACAATCGGTTCGGCGGAAGAACTTGACGCTTACGGCGTGTGGGTTAAAAGCGAACCGCAAGACCTGACTGCAAGCATGGCGGAAGCGGTCAATTTTGACACTGAAGCCGTACCCTACGCTGACTTTGACATGGAGTTTGACGATACGGAGGAATCAAGTTTTGATTTTGCCGATCTGGAACCGGTAATTCCGGAGATTAGTGTTGAAGACGATGATAATGATAATTTCGATGTCGGAATAACGGCGTCTGCGGCAGAACGGGGCGGCGAAGAAGCGTCCACCCAGCTTTTGATGAAAATAGCCGATGAACTGTCGGCGATCCGGCTTGAGTTAAGCACCCTGAAAAAGGAATTTGCCGGTGTGCGCATTGAAAGCGCCCCCGGCGTAAAAACCGCCGGCGTAACCGCCGAAGCCCGGCACGGCGGTTTTTTTGACGGAGAAGAGGGAGATGATGAAAAAATCACCCTGACCGGCGATGAGATGGAAAACATTCTTACATCCGCCGATTTTTCCGCAGAGGAAGGCATTGGTTTTGATGCCCGGCGGGAAGCGGATGAAGCCGCGCTTAAAGAGCTTTCCGAACAGAATGAAAGCGCCACGGAAACAGAAGAAGAGGAAGAGATAGCCATAGATTTCGACAATCTGGGCATCAACCTGGATGATGACATCGAGGCGGAAGCGCTTGATGAATTCCCGCCGCTGGAAGCCGGTATTGATGATGATTTTGAAACATCATCTCTTGACGCGTTGTCATTGGAAGAAATACCCCCGCTGGAAGAGATACCGTCAGAAGAAATGCCTTCGGAAGAGATGCAAGAAGAGCTTATGCCCCTTGAATCGCTTAAAGAAGAAGATGATGAAGAATTGCAGGATCTCCGCCGTGAAGGCGCGATTCCTTTTACGCCCGCCCCCGATAACAGCATGTATCTTGAAACAGACCCTTTTGCCCTTGATGATTCCGGTCTCGAAGAAATCCCCCTCGGAGAAACATCCTTCGATGAAACCGCTCTTGAAGAACCTGCCCTTGATGATTCCGGTCTCGGAGAAATTTCCCTCGGAGAAACATCCTTCGATGAAACTACTCTTGAAGAACCTGCCCTTGATGATTCCGGTTTCGAAGAAATTTCCCTCGGAGAAACATCCTTCGATGAAACCGCCCTTGAAGAAATCGCTCTCGAAGAACCTGCTCTTGAAGATACGGCTATTGAAGAAACTACTCTTGATGAACCTGCCCTCGCAGAAAGCGGTTTAACAGAAACCGTTTCCCCGGATACGGCTTCTGAAATTACCGCGGATTTAAGTTTTGATGAAACCAGCTTTGACCTTGATGCCGATGATTTTTCCATTGATGAAAGTTTGCCCCCGCCCGAAGAAGAAATAGTTGAAGAACAGACTGCGGAACAAACCTTTGAAAGCCCGGCCCCGATTGAGGAAGAAATCAGCGATGAGCCGGTCTTTGATACCGATCTGGATCTTTCCGCCGAAAGCCTGTCCCCATTTGAAGAAGAAACCGGCGATTTGGACATTTCCACCGAAAGTGAAATAAGTATTGAGCAAACTTTTGAAAGTCCGGTTTCGCTGGGAGATGAAATAAGCATTGAACAAACTTTTGAAAGCCCGGCCCCAATTGAGGAAGAAATCAGCGATGAACCGGTCTTTGATACCAGTCTGGATCTTTCCGCCGAAAGCCTGTCCCCGTTTGAAGAAGAAACCGGCGATTTGGACATTTCCGCTGAAAGTGAAATAAGCATTGGGGAAACTTTTGAAAGCCCGGCCCCAATTGAGGAAGAAATCAGCGATGAGCCGGTCTTTGATACCGGGCTGGATCTCTCCGAAGCGGTCATTGACGAGCCGGATCTTTCCGCCGGGTTGGTGGAAGCTCCCCTGGAGGAACCGGTTCTGGGTGATATTTCGTTTGGGGATGACATATCGCTTGACATGGATGATTTTGGATCCGGCATTGATATTGATACCGGCGCTGAATTGGGCGCGGAAGAAGATCTCGGCCTTGCCGATGACCTGGCGATGGATGATGTCGAGACCGGAGACAGCGGCCTCGGCGGCGACATTGTTATGGATGAGAGCATCGGGCTTGATACGGAAGCCGACGATTCCGTTGAGAGTCTTGCCGTAGATATTGATACCGGCGCGGAAGAAGATCTCGGCCTTGCCGAAGACTTGGCGATGGATGATGTTGAGACCGGCATTGAGCTTGATATGGGAGCCGACGGCCTCGTTATGGATGAAACCGGCATCGAGCTTGATGCCGGAGACATCGGCCCTGCCGGCGGCCTTGCCGGCGGCCTTACCGATGATCTTGCCGGCGATCTTGCCCTGGATGACTTTGACGCAGGTATCGATCTTGACGTAAAAGAAGAAGATGGCGGCCTTGCCGGCGGCCCTGCCGGAAGCCTTGCCGACGACGGCCTTACCGGGATTATTCCCGAAGGTTTTGAAATAAACGCGGAAGAAGCCCCCATTTCGGTGGATGACGATCTGGAAGCCTTTGACGAAGGGGAAATAAGCCTGCCCCAGGCCTCCGCGGCCAAAACCGCCGGGGCTGATGCCGACGAGGATATTGATATTCCGGCAAATTTCAAGAGTGAGCTGAAAAGCGTGTTGTCGTACATGGATCGTCTCCTGGAATCTCTGCCGGAGGATAAAATCGAAGAATTCGCAAAATCCGAATATTTTGATTCGTATAAAAAAATATTCAAGGAATTGGGATTGGTGTAGCAATGGGGCTTCTGAGCAAAGCCATTGCCATAAACAATGCGAATCTTGCCGGTACAAACGCCGTTTCCGGAGAGCTTCAGGCCATTGTTGTTAATTTCCACCGTAAAAACCCTTTATTTCATGGAATAGTTTTCAACGGCGCTTCGCCGGACATTGACGGTATGCTTGCCGATCATGGCGCGGTGTACACTGATTTACCCGGTGAAAACTGCCTCGCCCTGCTGCCCGACGGGCTGGACAGGGAACTTTTTGCGCACCTGCTTTCCCATTCCACCGGTCTGGCGGTGCTTTTCCAATTCAGCGCCAATTCAGTTTCTCCCGCCTTTGAGGCGCTGGGGATATGAAAATAGGGAGTAGAGAGTAGGGAGTAGGGAATGGGGAATGGGGAATGGGGAGCGCAATGATTGGTCAGTAAGCTGAACGGGTTGTCAACAGATACAGAGAACGAGCAACACTCCCCATTTTCTGTTACACAACTTCACTCCCGATACCAGCCGCAGATTGAAGCCGACCGCTATATCGAAGCGCTTAACCTGCGCCGTGACATAGACTATTTTATTTTAATTGAACCGGGGCTGGGTTATCTGATTCCCGCCCTGCGGCAATTCCGGCCTGAAAGTAAAATCGTTGTTCTCCATGCGGATAATTATTTTCGCGTAACAGCAGACCGTTACCCTGATATTCCGGTATGGCTCCCGGACAGCGGGATAGGGGTACAGGAATTTCTTGAAGAACAAATTCCCGAGGCGGCTTCGGCGCGGATTATCGAATGGCGTCCCAGCATCCGCGCCTATGGGGATAGATGCCTTGAGCTTGTCCGCGAAAGCACGGAATTTATCAAGCGTTCAGAAGCAAGCCGCAGAACCGGCGCCGTATTTGGCGGAAGATGGGCGCGCAATTTCTTCCGCAATCTCGCGCTCGTGAACAGGACGGTACTGTACCGGACTATGGATATGCCCATAGTCATTACCGGTTCAGGCCCCAGCCTGGAGGCCGCCCTGCCGCAAATTCTGGCGGCGCGGAAAAGTGTGTTTGTTCTGGCGGCTTCTTCTTCACTGCCCGCATTGGCGGCGGGCGGCATTACGCCCGACATGGTGATCAGCACGGACGGCGGCGGCTGGGCGCTGCTGCATTTACACGCCTGCTTCCGCGGGGAAAGAACGCCGCCCCTGCTGGCCTGTTCCCTTTCCGCGGCTATTCCTTCCCAATGCGCCGCCCTCCCCCTGCTTCCCCTGAATGACGGCACGGTGTGGCAGAGCATGGCACTGCAAAGCATCGGCATTCCTTCGGCGCTCGTCCCGCAGCGGGGAACGGTAACCGCATCCGCCCTTGAACTGGCTTTGGCTCTTTCAAGCGGCAGTATTTTTCTTGCCGGTATGGATCTTGGGATACCGGACATACGAAGCCATGCCCGGCCCTACGGTTTTGACCATCTGTTTTACGGCGCGGCGTCGCGGCTGCGGCCCGTGTACTCGCAGCACTTTATCCGTTCACGGGCAATTAAGGCGGGGGGCAGCCATGACGTGTACGCCGCCTGGTTCAAAAACAGAATTGCGTCATCACCTGCGCGGATTTTTTCTATTGGCGGCAATCACGCGGTTTTGGGAAACAGCCTGCCCCGCATGAATTTAACAGAAGACGAGGGGGAGCATAAAGTCAGCGGCTGTTTCAAAATAATGACGCTTAACGATTCACCGGCGGAACGCCGCAGCCATGCCGCCGAAACCCTGATTGCCGCGCTGGGTAACCCGCAGTATGCCGCCGTTCTGTCAGGCGAATTAAGTCCGCTGCTGTTCCCCTCGAACCCCCAAGTCCCGCCAGAAGAAATTGCGGAAACGCTGCGAAATATAACCCGGAGGAAATGTGGATAAATGGGTTTTTTTTGAACGCAACCTTCTTGCCCTTTCCGCGCACAACCCCGCGCTCTGCTCACAGTTTTCCGCTGCGGAAACAACGCGGGGGCGTTACAAATTTCTGGATTCCCTTTCCGGGGAGTTGATACCCGCCCTCGTTGATTACAGCGGCGCGGCCCATGCCCTGCACTCTACCGTTGATCCGGTCAGAGAGGCGGAACGGCTGGTTTCAACTTTATCAAAAGACAGAAACGGCCTGCCTGCCGAAGGCTTTGTGGTATTCATGGGTCTGGGCGCGGGCTTCGCCCCCCTGGCGGCGCTGAACAGCGGCGTATCCCATGTGCTGATTATTGATTACGACATTAACGGCGTTGCCGAACTGTTGTGTTCCCGCGACTACATTGCGCTGTTGGGAGATCCCCGCTGTACCCTGCTGGTGGATCCGCCGCCCGGCCTTATTGAGAGCGTCATACTTGAGTTATACCAACCCGCCCTGTGCGGTGGAATCAAGACGCTGCCCCTGCGCTCCCGGACGGAACTGGACAAACAGAATTTCGGCGCAGCCGCCGATGCGATACAGCAAACCATCGAAAAGGTATCCGCCGATTATTCGGTACAGGCGCATTTTGGCATGCGCTGGTTTGCCAATATTATTCGCAATTTGGCGGCAGCCCAGCGCCAGAACCGGAGCGCTCCGCCCATCCGCGAAGCCGCCATCTGCGCGGCAGGTCCCTCGCTGGACAATCAAATTGCTCTTCTTTCCCAACAAAAAGACAAAGCGGGAGCGCAAAAATTGTTTGTCATTTCCGCGGATACCGCGCTGCCGTCCCTGCTGCACCGGGGAATCAGGCCCGACGCGGTCGTTTCCATTGATTGCCAGCATATCAGTTATTATCATTTTATGGGGATGGACTGCGCCGACATTCCGCTGTTTCTTGACATCGCCAGCCCGCCCCTGCTGGCGGGATTTTCAAATCATCCCTTCTTTTTTTCCGGCGGCCATCCGCTGGCGGCGTACATTACGCAGGAATGGCGCCCCCTCCCCCTGCTGGACACTTCCGGCGGCAATGTCACCTATGCCTGCCTGTCCCTTGCGGAAAGCCTCGGCGCGCAACACATAACCGTTTACGGAGCGGATTTTTCGTATCCCTCGGGCAGGGTTTATGCCCGGGGAACCTACATTTATCCGTTTTTCGAGCGCAGACAGGAACGCCGCTGTCCGCTGGAGGCCCAGCTTTCCTCATTCCTCTACCGCAGTCCCTTCCTGCCCGCGGAAAACGCTGACGGTGAAATTCTTCCCCCCTACGAAACCGCCGCGCTGCGCCTGTACCGCGCCAATTTTGAGCGCAAAATCTCCACCATGAAAGCCCGGGTGTCGGCGGCGGCGGGACGGGGAATCCCGCTTGCAATCCGCGAAAAAAGCCCCTCACTATCGCCTGACGCGCGTCATCGCATTTTCACCCTGTTTGCCCCGGGAAAAATGGTGATGGACGCGGCTGATTTTTTGGAACAGTACCGCCATGATATTGCGGCGCTGCCGGTTTTCGCCGGAACAGCCGCCGGCTATCTGCGGAATCTGAACGCTGATCAGCGGCGCGTTTTTATCACTCTGCTGCCGCAGACTGCGGCATTGAGGCACCGCCGCCCAGAACTGGCAGCGGGCGATCTCCTTGAAGCGGTCAAAAGTTATTGCGTAAATGAAATTGACAAAATCGGTGACAGTCACCCATAGGGAATTTGTATATAAAATGGTATAGGGGTATAATTTATATGGAATATCGTAAAGCAAATATTAATGATGTAAATATATTAATAAATTTAAGGAAACAGCAATTATTGGATGAAGGAGATGTTCCTGAAAATTGTATAGATAATGATTTAAAAAAATATTTTTCGGAAAATATTGTAAATAATAAATTTATAGCTTGGTTGGCAATAGAGAATAATGAAATAATAGCAACAAGCGGATTATGTTTTTATGAATTACCACCAACATATAGAAATCCATCTGGTAAAGTAGCATATATTACGAATATGTTTACAAAAAATGAATTCAGACGAAAAGGAATTGCTACAATATTATTTGAAAAAATACTTAATGAAGCAAAAATATTAAATTATAAAATATTCAGATTACATACATCAATATATGGGAAAGGATTATATAAAAAATATGGTTTTATAGATTCTGATGGGTTTATGCATTTAAAAATATAATAAAAATAAATGGTATACGCCCACACTTCGCATAACAAGTATATAACTGTACGCCGCCGGGTGTCGGGCGCCATGAACGCAAACTATTGCATTGTTGAATTCCCCATAATTATCTTCTTGCCCTTAAAATACGGAAACCATGATTCCGGTTCTCCGGTGTAAATTTCAAACTCGCTTTCCATAACGCCCTGCGCCGCCTGTAAATCTTCCATTAAGTCATCGAATTGTTGAAACCCCGGAATATATTCGGTAAGCAGATAAATCGTATCGTAGTCTTCCGCTTCCGGCAGGGGAATAACCGCATTTCCCTGGCCTGTCCTCAAATATTCACCAAGATATTTATACCAGTCGATAAAATAATACGCCTGTTCGTCATGTACATACGGAATTAAATTGGCATATTTCCACGATGACCAACCGGCATTAATAACATACACCGGTATGTCTTTATCACGCGTAAATACATACTGATTCGGCTTGTTGCGAAAAATATTTTCAATGTTGCTTTCCCTCGCCGCATTAAACGCGCAGCACCCGCATAATAGCAGCATTGCAACAAACGCCATTTTTTTTGACCGCGCTTCAATTGAAGCAATCAGCATTGCCGGCAAAATAACAAAAAACGGAAAAACGGGCATACCGTAACGCAAAATCTTATACGGGGCAATTATCAAAACAATAAACAGATACAGTATTGACGCGATAAAAATATACCATGCCATTTTTTGAACGGCGGAAATATTTTTGCCGCGCAGTTTCTGTTTGCGAATTAACGGAACCGCCAAATATGCCAGACACGCGGCAATAACCGGATAACTGAAAAAATGTTTCTGTAAAAGCGTTACGGCGCCCGTTATTGAAGACCATATATTTCCCCATATATTACCCGATATAGTCCTTACGGCCTCCTGTCCCCGGTACGAAAAAAAGCCGGATATATATTTCGGATAGAAAATCCGGGCAAACAGTATTCCCAGACATAGCACCGCACAGTAATACGGTATTTCAGTAAACGTTTTATTTTTACAGTGCAGATACACGACATAGAGCCCCAACAGTCCGATAAAAATTAACGCATAGTATCCCGTCATAAGCGTAACGGCGGTAATCAACGACATAAGCGCTATCGGCTTTACACGATATTTCTTCCATCCAATACTTACCGCACAATAATAACAGAATATAATAAACAACATTTCCTGTATTTGATACGGCCGCAAAAAAAGCGTATTGGAAATGGCCGCGGTTGATAAAAATGCGCATAACGTTGCCGCGCACTGCAGCAGTTCAGACCCGGCAAACAGCAGCCGCATTAGCAAAAAGAAAAATATAAACGATACGGTAAAAAACAGGAGGTTGAGAATACCCCCTCTGAAAACAATCGGCGCTATATCGCCGGTTTTAAGCCCGACCAACGAAAGCCGCAAAAATGTATAGTACAAATTAGTATGCGGGGGGTCGCGGTTATCTTTCCATAAACTGCGCACGTCAGCTAACGCGTCTTTCAAGCTCGCAGAACTGACAAGGCTTGCTTCCTTCAACTCTTTTCCGGTATATTTTTTGCCGTATTCATAATTTTCCCTTATGATAAAATCATTGTAGCAGGCAATGGCTATGGTTAATCCTTCGTCTACGTGCAAGCCGTCCTTTTGCGAAAGCCAATATATACGAATGCCCAGGGCAAGTACATATACCGCGATTAAAATAAGCGCCTGATGCAATTTTTTCATTTTTTCTCCCTTTTTTGACGATTGAATACGATAAACCGTTGTCCCAGATAATTCAAAACGGTAAACAGGCACATTCCGGCAAACAATGCGCCATTCTCCTGTATTTTTATTGATTGGCTGTGCAGGGCGTACCGCATCACCGGTTTTGCAATTCCGTAGGCAATACCATAGCAGCATACAATATTTGCCGCAAACGCCGCGACCATAAACAGGTTCCACCCCTTCACCGCAAAAGTAAAATATTTATTCAAAAAGAAACTTAAAATACTGGTGATAATATAATTACACGCCGACGAAAACCAGTAATTCAACTGCGCCGCGTTATACAGTATAAACATTATCGCGGATCCTGTAAAAGTATTGATTACCCCGACAATCATAAATCGAAAAAACTGTTTGTTAATTAACTTCATTGCGCCTCACGGATTATATAATGCGGGCGCTGTTTGGTCTCCGTGTATGTCTTTGCGATATATTGGCCCAAAATACCCGTGGTAAACAGTTGAATCCCCGAACAAAACAGAATAATACAAATCGTTGACGCCCACCCCGCAACCGGATCGCCGTACGCCAGTTTACGGATTATTATAAAAATAATAATGGCAAGCGCAACCATAAACAACGCCATCCCCAGCGCCGAGACAATGGCAATGGGTTTTGATGAAAAGGCGGTCATTCCGTCAAGTGAATACGCCGCCAGTTTCCAAAATGACCATTTGGTGCCGCCCGCCGTTCTGGCAATGTTTTCATACTCGAACCATTTGGTGTTAAAACCTATCCAGGGGAATATGCCTTTGGAAAACCGGTTCCGTTCCGGCAGCGCCAAAAGCGCGTCCATGTACCGTCTGTTCATCAATCGAAAATCCCGTGCGCCGTCAATAATATCTATACCGGTAATTTTTCTCATAATCCGGTAAAAGCGCCGCGCAAAAAACGAGCGGACAGGCGGTTCTCCGGTACGGTTTATCCGCCGTGTTCCCGCGCAATCATATTCCCCCGACTCGACCGCTTCCAGCATCTGCGGAATAAGGGACGGCGGATCCTGGCCGTCCGCGTCCAGCACGGCAATATATGTTCCCCGCGCCGCCTGTAATCCGGCAAGCATTGCCGCTTCCTTGCCAAAATTGCGCGAAAAGGAAATGTAATGAATACGGGCATCGTTATGCGCCATCTGCCTCAGTATTTTCAGCGTGGCGTCTTTTGAACCGTCATCAATAAAAACCAGTTCAAACGGTTTGTTAATTGATTCACCTATTTTAACGGTATCCGCATAAAACTGCGGAAGAGCCATTTCTTCATTGTAACAGGGCGCTACAAGCGACAAATATACCTGATCCTGTATCATTGTTTTTCCGCTCCACAGCTATTCGGCGGCGGCAAATCTTTACCGTCGTAGGGAGCAAGGGCAATGTCCAAATCTTTGGTAATGTCCCCGTCTATTTTTCCCATATCCGCCATTTCATGGAGTATCTGCATAGTATCTCCGTGGTTACGCCCGGGGTGGTAGGGTCTTTCTTCGCTTATCGCCTGATATATGTCCAGACACGCCAACAGCCGGGAATTAAAATCCAGTTCAGGGGCTTTTTTCCCAAAAGGGTAACCGCTGCCGTCCAGTTTTTCATGATGATTCGCCGCCCATTGGCATATAGATTCAAACCCTTCAATATCATTAAGAAGTTCCCATGTTAGGTGAATATGTTTTTTGATAATTTCAAATTCTTCCCCGGAAAGTTTGCCGGGTTTTTCCAGGATGTCAGGGGGAACCGCCAATTTGCCGAGATCGTGGAGAGACGCCGCAAGATACAGTTCCATCAGTTTCTCCGGATCATACCGGTAGTATTTCCCCATAAACCACGCTTTATTGGCAATCTGTGTTGAATGTTTTTCGGTAAAAACAGATTTGTAGTCGATGATACGGGCAATAAAACCGGCGAGGCCAAAAATAGTTTCTGCTTGTATATCGACAGTCCAGGGAAACAAAACATCCGACGCGGTTTGTTTAATGACATTATCTTTGAGCGACAGAAGCGCGGGCCGGTCAAGAATTTCCAGCAGAGTTTCCGCCGCTTTTTTGCTGAAGTGTTTTCCGGTTTCCTGAACGATTATATTACGGATAACGGGCAATTCTTCAGGCTCCAGCCTTTGGAGATGACAGGCGACATCAATTGAATCGGCAATGGTAATAAGTTCCGCTTCAAGGGGGCCTTCTCCTTCCCGTATACCGAAAGGCCCCGTGCCATCGGCGCGTTCATGGTGATAGAGAATAAAATCCTTTACATTCGTTTTAAACCGGAGGGCGTCTACATTCCGCTGGCCGAACTCGCAGTGTTTCTTCATGGCAGAATCATGGTCTCCATCCATTCGCTCGGAAAGAATATATTCGGTAAGCGCGTTATCATGGAGCAGCGCGCACACCGCCAGGGCGGTAATTTCATCAGGATTTTTTCCCAGAACCGTTCCCATTTTGGCGCACAGAACGGCAATCCGCTTGCCGTGATTGGTACTTGCCCCCAAAAGGCCGCCTTCCACAATATCCAACGCCGTAGCTATGGACTTGATAAGCGAATCCATGCGTACTGTTACCATAATTATCCTCTTGATTTAAGATATATGTTTTTCAAATATGGGGGAAGTCCGCACTGCGTGTTAACCTAACAAGAATATAACCACAAAGTTTTGATAAGATAATACTTTATCCTCCGTGTTCTCCGTGTCCTCCGTGGTGAAAAATTCTTCCCTGCTCTCTTGCCACGCATAGCTCGCAATTTATAAAGTTTCCGTAACTGCCGCATACCTCGCTTTGACCGCGGCGCGGACGGCGAGCTAAAGCCCGCCTCCCATTACTCGTCATGGAAGACTTGTCCGGCGCCGGCGCCTGTTGCATTATTCATCTACACCCCCTGTCGGGGCGCGTTGTAATTAATGAAAAAAACTCGTGATTTATAAAATTTCTGTAACTGTTGCATACCTCGCTTTGAGACCCGGGCGCACTGCCTCACCTAAAGGTTCGGCGCATTTATTTTCAATGGGGATTTCATTGAGCGCCACGCTATGCCGCATTATTCATCTACGCCCCTTAACGGGGCGCTTTTTTTCAGCGCCCATGACATTGCTTATACTTTCTGCCGCTGCCGCAGGGACAGGGGTCGTTGCGGCCTACTTTGGGATGACTGCGGACTACCGTGGCGCCATCGGGGCGGGATGCCGCGCTCATGGGCGAATTGCCACCGGAAGCCGCCGACCCGGAAGAAGACGAGGTTCCGAAGGAGGATGTTCCAAAGGAGTCCATGCTGCTGTGGCTTGCCGATTGCGCGGTGGCGAATGAACGGCTTGCCCTGCGGGTCTCGCCGGGGGGGGCGACCTGAATCCGTATCAGGTGCAGGCGCGAGGCGATTTCCTGGCGTATATCATCAATCATGCGGTCAAAAATTTGAAAGCCTTCAACCTTGTATTCGGTCAGGGGATTTTTTTGGGCATAGTGGCGCAGATAAACGGCCTCGCGCAGGGCCTCCATGTTTTCCAGATGATCCAGCCACTTGCGGTCAACGGCGTGCAGGTAGTTGTCCCTGATAATGGCGTTAAGGTAGGCCGTGCCGATAATGGCTTCCTTATCGTTAATATCTTTTTCAAGATCGGCAAGCATGCGCTGTTCAAGCGCTTCGGGAGTTTTTGCCGGGGCGCTGTTTGAATCCAGCGTTAACTGATAGCCAAATTTGGCGCGAAGCTGTTCGGTGATACTCTTGAGCGCGCCGTCCGCGTCATGCCGTTGATCGCGGCTGAATTCATCGATTAACATTCCGGTAATGTCGGCGCTCGCGTCATTCACCCGCTTTTTAAGATCGTTATCAAGAAGAATGGCATCCCGCTGTTCGTAAATGTATTTGCGCTGCTGATTTAACACGTCGTCATATTCCAGAAGATGTTTGCGTATCTCAAAGTTGCGTTCCTCGACTTTTTTCTGGGCGTTTTCGATGCTCTTGTTCAGCCAGGGGTGATAAATGGGATCGCCCGCCTCCATGCCGATTCGGGTCATGATGTTTTTCATCTTTTCGCCGCCGAACAGCCGCATCAATTCATCATCCATTGAGATAAAAAATTTACTTTTGCCGGGATCGCCCTGCCTGCCTGAACGTCCCCGCAGTTGGTTGTCAATGCGGCGGCTTTCATGCCGCTCGGTGCCGATAACGTACAGGCCGCCCAGAGTCTTTACTTCCTCGTAATCTTTTTTCCACTTTTCATATTCTTCGCCGTAGATGACGGCGTACTGTTCAGGGCTTGCGCCCGTACCGGCGCGTCTGCGGGCGCGGTGTTCGGGACTGCCGCCGAGTTTGATGTCCGTGCCGCGTCCCGCCATGTTAGTCGCAATCGTTACCGAGCCTTTCGCCCCCGCTTCGGCAATAATCAGCGCTTCGCGGGCGTGATTTTTGGCGTTCAGCACTTCATGACGGACGCCCCGGCGGGTAAGCAGTGCGGAAATTCTTTCTGATTTTTCTATTGAAACAGTCCCTACCAGCATAGGCTGGCCTTTTTTATGCGCATCGGCAATTTCATTGCACAGGGCGGTATACTTGTCGGCCTCGTTGAGATATACAACGTCATCTTCATCAAGGCGGGCAACGGGCAGGTTGGTGGGAATGACCACAACCTCCAGCTTATAAATTTTGGAAAACTCAACCGCTTCGGTATCCGCGGTGCCGGTCATGCCGGAAATTTTTTGATACAAACGGAAATAATTCTGAAAGGTAATGGTCGCCAGAGTGCGGTTGCGCTGGGCGATTTTTATCCGTTCCTTCGCCTCGATTGCCTGATGCAGGCCGTCAGAATAACGCCTGCCATGCAAAATGCGCCCGGTAAATTCATCGACAATCTGTACCTGCCCGTCCTGCACCACATAATCAACATCAAGGTGAAAAAGTTTATGGGCTTTCAGCGCCTGGGTAAAATAGTGAATGTATTCAAAATTTTCTTCATCAACAATGGCCCCCTGAATCAGACTGCGCTTTTGCAGAATCTCTTCAATCGTGGTAAGCCCCTGATTGGTAAAGGAAATATTTTTATTTTTTTCATTAAGTTTATAATCGCCTATCACTTCCTCGCCCTGGGTTTCATCGGGATAATCGCCGTTCTCTTTTTTCTGCACTTCCTTGAGGCTTCCCAGCAGTTTGTCAACTTCAGCGAATTTAAAAGTGTCGTCCTCCGCCGCGCCAGAAATAATCAGCGGAGTACGCGCCTCGTCAATCAAAATCGAATCAATTTCATCAACGATACAAAAATTATGCCCGCGCTGTACGCGGCTTTCCATGTCGCGGTGCATATTGTCGCGGAGATAATCAAAACCAAATTCGTTATTCGTACCGTAAGTAATGTCGCAGGCGTAATTTTCCTTGCGCCGCGCGTTGTCCATATCAGACAGAATCGTTCCCACGCTCAGGCCCAAATAACTGAAAATAGGCCGCATCCATTCAGCATCGCGGCTTGCCAGATAATCGTTAACCGTAACAACATGTATGCCTTTGCCGGGAATGGCGTTAAGGTAGGCAGCGGCAACGGACATCAGGGTCTTGCCTTCGCCGGTTTTCATCTCAACAATTTTTCCCTGATGCAGGACAATGGAGCCCATCACCTGCACGTCATAGGGCCGCTCGCCGAGGCAGCGCCGCGCCGCCTCCCGCGCCAGGGCAAAGGCTTCCGGCAGCAGCTTATTCAAATTTTCGCCGTTCTGGCATCGCTCGCGCAGGAGCGCCGTTTGCCGGGGGAATTCATCGGCGGGCAGGGAAGCAGCCCAGGCCTCTTTATCGTTAACCGAGTGTAATATGGGCAACAGCGCCTTGAGGTCACGTTCATGCTGGGAACCAAAGAGCGCCTTGATAAATTTATCCAACATGGGTTAATGGTAGCGAAAAAAAGGAGGGCTTACAAGACTGACGCAGGCTGTTAGGGTTTGAAACTTTGAATTACGGCGCATATCTTGACGTTTAGTGCGGTTTTATGCTAATTATTCTACTATGGTTGAAGATGCCATTTTGACTATTGAGGAAGTCGCACAGTACCTGAGGGTGTCGGAGCGCACCGTATACGACTGGGCGCAGAAAGGCGAAATTCCGTCGGGAAAAATCGGAACTGCCTGGCGCTTCAAAAGGGCGGAAATTGAACAGTGGGTCAATGACCGGCTTTCTTCAAACAGATTCGAACAGAATCTTAAACCGGTGCAGATGCAGGCGATACTTTCGCCTGACCGCATCCTTTTTCTTCATTGCCCCGCCAAACGCGACGCCCTGCTTGCGCTTGCCAAAAATCTGGCGACAGCCCCGCAGGTTAAAAACAGCCAGGAACTTACCATTGAGATTCTCCGGCGGGAAGAACTGATGAGTACCGCCATTGGCAGGGGTATTGCCATTCCCCATGTACGGCTCAATTCAGTAACCGATCTGGTGCTTTCAGTCGGGATAAGCAGTGTTGGTATTGCGGATTTCAACCCTCTGGATGATGAGCCGGTGCGGTTGATTTTTATGATTGCCTCCGCTTACAACCAACATGCGCGCTATTTACAAACACTGTCTTTTGTCAGCGCCATGCTCAGAAAACAGGCGTTACGCGATTCCCTGTTGAACGCGCAAAAGCCCGAAGAAGCGTATGCTATTTTAACTGCGGAGGAAAGCCCATGAAAGCGGGAGTTATTGGGGCGACCGGTTATGCCGGCGCGGAGTTGGTGAGGATTCTTGCGGGCCACCCGGAAATTGACGGGTTAATTCTTTCCTCGGTAAGTTTTGAGGGAGAACATTTTGAAGACGTATACCCCAATATGCTGGAGCGGATTTGTGCGCCGCTGGTAAAAGCCGAAGAAGTCATTTCTGCCGCGGGTATTGTTTTTGCCGCCCTGCCCCACGGCGTTGGCGAACCGTATGCGAAAGCCTGTGTTGAAAAAGGCATACCTTTTATTGATCTGTCCGCCGACTTTCGTTTCGGTGATGATGAGATTACATTTAACGCGTGGTACGGCAAGTCCTATCAGTATCCCGAATTGCACAAAAACGCCGTGTACGGACTGCCTGAGTTAAACCGGAACCGCATACGGGAACTTGCCGCCGGGGGCGCGGCGATTATCGGCAACCCCGGCTGTTATCCTACGGGCGCTTCGCTGGGGGTCTTTCCCGCCCTGGCAAAAGGGCTTGCGGCGGCTTCTGCCACTATCATCATTGATTCTGTATCGGGGATTTCAGGCGGCGGGCGGGAACCTTCGCGTTCATTCCATTACCCGGAATGCGCCGATTCGGTAACGCCGTACAAAATCGACTCGCACCGGCACAGGCCGGAAATTATGCGTAACTTCGCCGCTATGACGGCGGCGGCCGCACCGGAGATTATCTTCACACCGCACCTTGCCCCCATGAACCGGGGCATACTCAGTACGATGTACATTCCCCTTGCCGCACCGGCACGTGACCATGCCGCCACAATTCACGCGTTATACACTGATTTTTACCATGCTGAACCTTTTGTACGGGTACTGCCATTAGGCGCAATTGCCGCAACCAACCGTGTGCGCCAGTCAAACTACTGCGATATTTCGATTCATTTTGACCACCGGGAAAGCACGTTGATTGTTGTTACCGCCATTGACAATATGGTAAAGGGCGCGGCGGGGCAGGCGGTGCAGAACATGAATATTATATGCGGTTTCAATGAACGCGCCGGCCTGGAAATGATACCGGCGCTGTTTTAGCATAGGAGGAATTATGACAAGCCAATTACAGGAAATCGGCGGACGGCTGGGAGCCTTGCGGGATATTTTTGACATTTCTGTTGAAAAAATGGCGCAGACCATGAAAATTGCCGTTGACGAATATACCGCGTATGAAAACGGACAGAAGGATTTTTCGTTCAGCTTTTTACAAAATGCCGCTCAAATTTTTGGCGTGGATGTGGTGGATATTATTTCCGGTGAATCGCCGAAACTGACCAAATGCGCTTTGGTAAAAAAAGGCAAAGGATACGACATAGAGCGCCGCAAGGCGTATGACTATAAACATCTTGCCTTCACGTTCAGCAACAAAAAAGCGGAACCGTTTTTGGTAACGGTAGAGCCAAAACAGGGTGAAAAGCCAACACTCCATGCGCATGACGGGCAGGAGTTTGACTATATGCTTTCCGGTACAATGGAATTTTATTTTGACAATATAGTGTATGAACTGAACGAAGGCGACAGCGTGTATTTTGATTCCTGCGTTCCGCATGCCATGAAAGTAACCGGCGATCAGGCGGCGCAATTTCTTGCCGTGGTAATTAAATAGAAGGAGTTTTATCCATGTTAATGTATGAAAAATATACCGGAAAAAACAGGGACGATTATAAATCTTACGAAGACCTTATGAGTAACTATAAAATCACCTGCGATGATGATTTTAATTTTGCCTATGACGTGCTTGACGAATTGGCAAAAAACCAGCCGGACGCGCTCTGTATGCTGTGGATTTCCAACGAGGGTGAAGAAAAACGGATAACGTTTGCGGAAATGGCGCGGTATACCAATAAAGCCGCCAATTATTTTAAGTCCCTCGGCATACGCAAGGGCGACTTTGTGATGCTGGTGCTTAAACGGAGCTACCTTTTTTGGTACTGCATGATGGCCCTGCATAAAATCGGCGCGGTTGCCGTTCAGGCGGCGCATCTGTTAACCAAAGACGATTACATCTATCGCTGTAACGCGGGCGGCATAAAGATGGCGGTCATTACCGGCGACAATAATTGCACCGAGGCTTTTGACGGCGGGTTAAGCGAATATGAAACGATAAAACTTAAAGCGGTAACCAAAAGTAAAAAAGCCGGGGACGGCTGGCTTGATTTTGAAGCGGGCATGGAAGCAGCCAGTGATGTGTGGCAGTGTCCCACCGGAGCGGAAGCCACCCGCGCCTCGGATATAATGATAATGTCATTTTCATCAGGCACGACCGGCTATCCCAAAATGGTAGCGCACGATTACACCTACCCGCTCGGCCATATAGGAACCGGCGTTTTCTGGCACCGCGTGGAAAAAGGCGGCCTGCATTTTACCATTTCCGATACCGGCTGGCTTAAATCACTGTGGGGTAAAATGTACGGGCAGTGGCTCGGAGAATGCGCCGTTCTGACTTACGACTTTGAAAAATTTAACGCGCACGATATTTTAAAAGCGCTCGAAAAATATCACGTAACGAGTTTTTGCGCGCCGCCCACCATGTACCGTTTTATGATGAACGAGGACGTGCCGTCTTTTGACCTTTCCAGCCTTAAACACTGCACTGCGGCGGGCGAGGCTTTAAGCCAGGATTTGTTCAAAAAATGGGAAACCATGACCGGACTCAACATATACGAAGGTTTCGGGCAGACGGAAACAACGCTCTGCTGCGGAACGCTGTACCCCTTTACGCCGCCGCGCGCCAGCTCAATGGGTATGGGAATCCCCGGTTACGCCATAGAACTTCTTGACGCGGACGGCAACAAAGTCCCCACCGGCGCGACGGGTGAAATTTGCATGAAGGCGGAACACGCCCAGGCGGGAACCGTCCGCCGTCCGGTCGGTTTGTTTATGGGTTACTATAAAAATGACGAAGCTACCGGCAAGTCATGGCATGACGGATACTTCCACACCGGCGATTTGGCCTATTACGATGAACAGGGTTATTTGTGGTATGTGGGGCGCAACGATGACGTTATTAAATCGTCCGGCTACCGCATCGGCCCCTTTGAGGTGGAAAGCGTCCTGTTGAAGCACCCCGCTGTCGCCGAAACAGCGGTAACCGGCATACCCGACCCGATACGTGGCTTTAACGTCAAGGCGACTGTGGTACTCGCCAAAGACTGCCAACCCTCCGACGCGCTGATTAAGGAATTGCAGGACTTTGTGAAAAAAAACACCGCGCCCTATAAATACCCGCGGGTCATTGAGTTTGTCAGTGAATTGCCCAAAACCATCAACGGAAAAATCCGCCGCGCGGAAATACGCAACCGCGACATGGGCAAACCGGCGACAGAAAGCGATATTTAGAAATTTTGCGGCCTAGAAGACTTGAACTTCCATGCCTCTCGGCACTAGCACCTCAAGCTAGCGTGTCTACCAGTTCCACCAAGGCCGCAATTACTGCTTAAAAATAGCCATTTTGGGCATTTATGTCAAGCCGACTGATTCCAGGGCAACAGCATTTACCGTGATAATAGATACTATATCACCATAATTTCTTCGTACACGTATCACCTGTCATCCCTGTTTATTGCTGGCATTATACGGGCGTTTTTGAGACAAACCGATTTCCCTTAATAAAAAAGCGCAATTCCAGTTCCTGTCCCGCGGACAGGCCAATCCGTCTGCCGGATGCGATTTCCGGTTTTTCCCGGCTGTTATGAATCTGCAGTTTGCCGTCAAGCAGGCTTATATTGTTGTGTTTGCGGGTGATGCCGAAAGCCTGGGTAAGTTTGCCCGGCCCGTTGCAGAGGTTTTCTATCTTCATTGTTTTGCGTCTTTTTTGCATAAGCGTAATACCCTGGACAGGCTCCAGAGCGCGGATCAGTACGGCCTCGCCCTCGCCGGTTTTGCCGGAGACTATGTTCAGGCAATGGTACATCCCATAAATGAAATAAACGTAGGTACGCCCGGCAGGCCCGAACATTGGCGCATTGCGGGGGGTGGGGCCGCGGCTGGCATGGCAGCCGGGATCGTCCCGGTACAGGTAGGCTTCAGTCTCGACAATTTTGCCTTTCAAATCATCGCACACCAGATATTTGCCGAGCAGCGCCTTGGCAAGGTCGATGGTCGGTTGATTATAGAATTTTTGTCCCAGCGTCATTACGGCAATTATATCAGAAACAGGAAATAGTAACTGTCACCTCCAGCACACCACAAAGGGCGCAAGCCCGACTGCGGTTTTACGGAACCCTGGAGCCTCCGAATAGGCGGCGAAGCGCATACAGACCTATTAGGCGCAGTCAAATTTGCTTTATATTTCTTATTCAATTTCTCCATATAAAATTGTTTGTAATGGCTTTAATCCACATTTTTTATACAATTTTATTGCGGTAGTATTATTTACAGATGTAAATAAGGTATAATATTTTATATTTTCTTGTTTGAAATATTCTAACCCTTTTATTATTAGTTTTGTTCCTATTCCATTCTGTCTAAAATTTTTATTCACCATTAGTCCAGAAATGTCTCCCACTTTTTTAAGTTTCCAATAATTCGGCTGATCCTTAATGTAAACCGTAATATAACCAATAATTTTTTCATTTATTACTGCAATAAATGCTTTTGCCTTTTCATTTCCAATAAACTTTTGGAAATAATTTTTTATATCTATTTCGTCTATAGTATCTACTTCAAAAAATTCCTTTTTGTTGTTTTCATATTCATAAAAAAAGTCTTTGGAAAGATCCAATAATTCAAAAAAATTATCATTCGCATCCAATTCTTTTATTGATACTGTTCTTTCATTAGTTTCCATTTTTTCCTCCAGCTTATTTATCCTTTTATAAATTATATCATTTACTAGATATTATCAAGATATTTTGAAGACATATTCAAATTTGATTGCACATAACTCACCGTATACGCCGCAAACCGTCATATAATTTCCCAAATCGGTACATATACCACTCTACCCCTATCGGGAATTTTCCCTATGGGTGACTGTCACCATAGATCAGTCCGTGATGCCTTGACACTTTTTTTGTCATTATAGTAGTATCTTTATGGAAGAAACCGGGAGACTTGGACGGCGGCAGCCGCTTGAGCCTCCTTTTTTTTAGGAGATTGGCATGATTATAGCGTTGAAACAGGGTATTAGCCGCGCCGAGGCTGAGGCGTTGGTGGCAAGCCTTGAAAAACAGGGAGTAGCGGTCGATTTTTCCGAGGGCGCGGCACAGATAGTGCTGGGCCTGGTGGGGGATACCACCGCCATCAATGACGAGGCCCTGCGGGCGAATCATCTGGTGGAAAATGTTATCCGCGTACAGGAACCGTACAAGCGGGCGAACCGGAAGTTTCATCCGGCGGATACGATTCTGGAAATGCCGGGGGCTGACGGAAAAAAAGTGAGCATCGGCGGCGCGTCTTTTGCCGTTATTGCCGGGCCCTGTTCGGTGGAGAGCCGCGAGCAGATTACTTCGGTTGCCCGGTCGGTCAAAAAAGCCGGGGCCGCTTTTTTGCGGGGCGGCGCATTCAAGCCCCGTACCAGCCCCTACAGTTTTCAGGGAATGGGCTGTCAGGGTCTCGATCTGATGCTTGAGGCAAGAAAAGAAACCGGCCTGCCCATTGTCACCGAGTTAATGGAGATAAGCCAGCTTGAGCTGTTTGAAGAAGTTGACGTGATTCAGGTGGGGGCGCGGAATATGCAGAACTTTGCTTTGTTAAAAGAACTGGGACGCAGCCGCAAGCCCATTCTGTTGAAGCGGGGGCTTGCCTCAACCCTCACCGAACTGCTGATGGCGGCTGAGTATATCATGGCGGGCGGCAATGAAAAGATCGTTCTCTGCGAGCGGGGCATACGGGGTTTTGACAACTTTGCCCGGAACACCCTCGATCTGGCCCTTATTCCCGCCCTGAAACGGAAAAGCCATTTGCCGGTAATTGTAGACCCCAGCCACGCGACGGGTCTTGCATGGATGGTGCCCGCCATGTCAAAAGCGGCAATCGCCGCCGGCGCCGACGGCCTGATTGTCGAAGTGCATAATGACCCGGAACACGCCCTCTGCGACGGCGAGCAGTCCATTACGCCGGAGGTATTTGCTTCACTGATGGAATCGCTGCATAAATATGCCGCGCTGGAAGGCAAGTCAATTTGAAGAAGAATAAAAACCACGGAGGACACGGTAACCGAGTAACAGCGCCCCGTTAAGGGGCGTTGACCGAATAAATGCGACACGTTACCGCGCACAACAAAAGCCACCGTTTACAGTGATGCCGGCTTGATTTATCAAGCCGAGTGCGCGGCGGGAGACACGGAGGAAGAGAACAGGGGTGATTTATGTGTGTAGGGAGGGAGACAGAAGTAAAATGAAACCAATCGAAGAATGTACCATCGGCATTGTCGGTATGGGATTGATGGGCGGGGCTTTTGCTATCGCATTGCGAAACCGTTGCGGCATCGCGCAGAATAATCTGCTTGCCTGTGACATTGACGGCAACGCCCTGACTCTGGCAAGAGAGGCGGGGCTTATTGCGCAGGGCTGGGAAGGCGCTCGCGCGGGGGAGATGCTTGCCCGCTGCGACGTGGTTTTTCTCTGCCCTGGCCCGGCGGCGCTGTTGAAGTTTCTTGATGAATGGGAACATTCTTTTAAGCCGGGCGCATTGGTAACCGATATTGCCGGCGTTAAGGGAAGCATTGCCGCCAGAGCGGAACAACTTCGTTCAGACATTGAATTTATTCCCGGCCACCCTATGGCCGGCGCTGAGGGGGGGGGCTTTGCCGCCGCCGCCCGTTGTAACTTTCAGGGAAAAAATTATATTTTAACCCCGCTGTCCCGCAACAAGCCGGAAAATCTGCTCTTCCTGAAAGACCTTATTCACCGCATGGGCTTTGGCCGCATTACCGAAACCAGCCCTGCCGATCATGACCGGAAAATCGCCTTTACCAGCCAACTCTGTCATGTGATTGCCGCTTCCCTTATCGACTGCGAAGCCGACACTGCCATTACCCGCTTCGGCGGCGGCAGTTTTGAAGACCTTACCCGTATTGCCGTGTTCAACGCCCCCCTGTGGACTGAGTTGTTTACCACAAACCGGGATGCCCTGCTGGAGCGTATTGATCAGTTTGAAGACAGCCTCGATGCAATAAAGGGTTTTATCCGGGACGGTAAAATAACAGAAATGGAACAACGGCTCGCCCGTGTGCGTGAACGCCGCCAGGCGCTGGACAAACTTCCCTAATTATACCGTATAAAGGCGTCGTTATAACCAATGCTCTTGAAACGCTGCAGCATTGCCCCGCTTTCGCCCTGGTTCAAGGGGCCAAGCAGTATCCGAAACATGGGATTGGCGTCGCTTCCGATATTCTGTACTGTCAGCGGATACGTCGTTCCTATACGGCTGATTTCGTCCTCTACATGATCAACCCGCTCGTATGCGGCAACTTGCACATAACACTTGCCCTGTTCCAGACGGCTGATAAGCGGCACCTGAAAGGGTGAAAAATCAGACATTCCCGGCGATAAAGAACCGGGTGAAGTAGTGTTCGTTTTCAGGGGAGGGGCAAGGTTCTCCGGCGCAATGACAAACCGGTTCGCCGCCTGGGGAAGACGTTCTTCCGAAGGAATAATGCCCAGATTGCCGGCGTTCCCCGATTCAGGCGAATTTTCAACTGCCGCGGCAACCGGCCCTGCAACGGTATACGCCGATGTTTCCGCAACTGGTTGGACAAATGTTTGAACAACCACATCTTGGGGGGTTATTTCCGCCGGTCGCGCTCCGGTCATGGTGACCGTAACTTCTGCCAGAACCGGTTGTACAGCCGATTCCGCAACTGGCTGGACAGATGCTTTGGCAGTATTTTTCGGAGTTATTTCCGTAACGGCTTTTGCCGGGGCTTGTGCCGCTCTTGTCCGGGTAGCTGCCGGCGCAGTTTGTTTAACCGGTTTTATCGCCGGTTCTGCCGCTTGTGCAACGGTTTGCGTTGTTGTTTCCGGCGCGGTCTGTACCGCGACTATTCCGGTATTTTTTTCATCAAAAACCGGCTGTACAGTTTCGTCGATAACCGTAAGCGCGGCTGTTTCGGTAACCGCTTCTGCGGCAACGGGATAATCCGCCCTGTTATACGCAACGACTGCGGCATCCGCGCCGGAGTCAGATTCAACGATGGTAATATAATTCCGCGCTTCGTCTCTGTCCGTACTTTCGGACACATTATTTTCAGCAACGACATTCTGTTCGGAAGCGGAAGGCGGCGGGGCGGCGATGGGGCCTAACTTGAAACGGGAAAAGGCAATGTCATCCGATGGCTGGGTTATCCGTATTCTGCAGGTAGAATTACTGCGCAGGTCAATGGAATTGGCGGCATTCCGGGAAAGCGTCGCCAGAAGGCCCCTTGTTTCAAGACCGGAAACAACGATCGCCCGCACCATCTTGCCGTTTTCAAGATTGGTAATGTCTACCACCGAATTTTTGGGAAAAGAGTTGGTTGCGATGCTGTAGTTTCCCGGCAGATCTCCTTTGGAAACAACGTCGGTAACGCCTTCCCATACCGTAGCGCTGACCAGCAGTATCAGCGAAGCAATAACTACCGCGCAAAAAATCTTTGTTTTCATCTTTTACCTTCCTGATTCAAATGGGCAGCCATTAATCTGACAGCCTTTTTTATATTTTCATATTCTTCTCTGGTGTTCCTGAATGTTGTTACCGTGTATTTTTGTTCCTGTATTATTATTACGGGTGATTTGGTATTGAATAAACGCAGTGATACGTCGGAGCGCGTATAATCCACGATGCCCACCAGAAAAAAATCCATCCCTCCCCTTCGCGCTTCTTCAAAATCATCTTCCGCCTCACGGGGAAAATTATCCGCAGGTCTTTCGGCAACTTTAATTATGGGAGAATTAGTCACTATGTGCCCCGACTCAAAAAAAATTTCCAACAGGCCGTTTTCCCATAAGATGGGGTACTGGCCGGCAGGGTCTTCTCTGCTTTGGCCGGTTTCCATGACCAAAAATGAAACACTCACCGCATTCAGCGGGAATACTCCAATGAGGCAAAAAAACAGCCCGGCAAGCAGATGGCTTCTTATCAATAGAAAACTCCGCTTTCAGTATCGGCTGTTTACTCAACGCGCATTATGATTTTCAAGATGTATGCCTAAAAATTTTACTTGGGGACAATTCTAACAAGCACCGCACAAGCCATTTCCTGCGGAAACGGCTTGTGCGGCTGCCTATAAGGTTTTCCCACAAGCCCCCAAATTACTTTATTGGGCATACAT
>JAITCL010000099.1 GCA_031283105.1 Treponema sp.
TATAAATATGACAAAAGAACAAAAAAATGTCTGAATTTGAGTGTTGAAATATCACTTTTGTGCCGATAATGAAGAGCCGTGAAGTATCTACCAAGACATATTTTATATTTATTATTGGCAGGCATTCTAAGTTCAGGAACGCTTGCCGCAGAAGAGCTGATCCATGTTGTTGGAAAGGGAGATACAGTTTATTCGCTCTCCCGTTTTTATCATGTAACCGCTGATGAGCTTATGAATGCCAACGGTATTACCGATCCTTCCAAAATTAACGTTGGAAAAAGACTGATAATACCGGTCTCCGCCGAAAGTTCAGTTTTGCCGGGGAGTACGGCAAGCGTTTCTCCTTCTGTTTCCGTTAATACGCAGACGCTTGTCAGTTATATGGCGGTCAGAGGCGACACGCTTTACAGCATAGCGCGTAATAACGGTATTACTTTACAGAGATTACAGGAGATAAACGGGTTTTCTTCCAACCATGTGCTTAAGGTAGGCGATTTAATTAAAGTGCCGGGGAGAAGTACGCCTTCCGGGACGCAAAATAATTCGTCTGCGGCAAATACTTCGGCAGCCGGGACGACGCCGTCCAGAACGCAGCCGCCCAGAACGGCTCCGTCAGGGATTTATGCCTTACGCTGGCCCATAACGCCAAAAGAAATTTCTTACATGACGGGGCAGATGGGCGTTGTTGTAGAAGGCGAACAGCTTGAGTCAGTGCGAAGTTTAACGCAGGGGAATGTGGTATCCGCAGGTCCCTGGCGCAAGTTTGGCAGAGTTGTAATTGTAGAAACCCAGGGCGGTTATTACTACATGTACGGCGGCTGTGAAACAATAACTGTAAATGTCGGTGATAGAATAACGCCGGGAATGGAATTGGGAAAATTAGGCATAAACGCGGTTTCGGTAAAACCGCAATTGTTTTTCATGGTTTTCCGAAATGATAATCCCATGGACCCGGCTTTAGCTCCAAGAGCGGGGAATATTCCCGTGAATAATCAAAGAACATAAGGGGTTGAAAATGGAAATTGGATTAGAAAAAGCAGGAAAGCGTCCCAGAAAATTAATAGATAAGTCTCATAAAAAAATAAAGACGCAGAAAGAGTCCGACCCGTTAGCATTGTACTTCAGGCAAATTTCAAGGTTTCCCCTTTTGACTTTGCAGGAAGAACAAAATATCGGCGAAAAAATAATAAGTCTGCGCACAAAACTTAAAGAACTGGAATCCGATAGAAATAAAAATAAAGATGTTGACTACAGCAAGGAAAAAACCGCTCTTGACAACGCTCTTCTTCATTATAAAAACTCCATGATAAACGCCAATTTGCGCCTTGTTGTGTCCATTGCCAAAAATTATCAGCATCGCGGGCTTTCGCTTTTGGACTTGATTGACGAAGGAAACATCGGTCTTATAGAAGCGGTTGAACGTTTTGATTACACAAGAGGCTGCCGTTTCTCCACCTACGGCACTTGGTGGATTAGACAGGCTATTATCAAAAGCATAGGCGACAAGGGGCGCGTTATCCGCATACCGATTCATATGCTTAACACGATCAAAAAATGTTACTATGTAGCAAAACAGCTAACGCAGGATTTAGGGCGCGATCCCAATGAGGAAGAATTGTCAGAATATTTGGATGTTCCTGTTTCAAAAGTTAAAGAAATAGTAAAATTATCCCAGGAAACTACAAGTTTAGACACCGTTGTTGATGACGGAAATCTTACGCGCCTTGCCGATTTAATAAAAGACGATGTAAGAGCCGAACCGTTTGAGATGGTTTTTTCCATGACCTTGCAGGAAACAATCGGCGGAATTCTTTCTCAGTTATCTGAAAGAGAAATGAAAATAATTCAACTGCGTTTTGGTCTGACCGGGGAAAGCCCGCTTACTCTGGAAGAAACTGGAAAATATCTTGGCATCACCCGTGAACGTGTCCGTCAAATTCAGGAAAAAGCCGTCTGGAAACTTCGCACCCTGCACGAACTGCGCGAGTTAAAAGAAACTTCGTAGGAATTGGACTTGTTCGACAACTGAACCTTCGGTTCGTGTTAGTTGTCGAACAAGTCTTACAAAATATCGGTCTAAAGCCCGATATTTTGTTTTTTTCATAAGGAAGTTGTTCTGAAACTGAAGTTTCCGAACAACTTTATTTGAATTGCCAACGGTACAATTTCCGGTCCATTCCCAACCCGATGATTTCGGCTTTTTCTTTGCCGACAGAATCGACAAACAGGGGCCTTCCCCATACCGGCAAAGGAAAACCTTCCAGCGAACGGAAATGGCGGGAATAGCCGTACAGGGCATTACCCTCACCTGAAATAAAAATTTCGGGGACTTTATCGCCATCGCAGTCAAAGACCGTTATATACCCTTCTTCCATCACTGAAAAGCCGGGGATATTTTGAGATAAAACTTGACCCGCAAGGCTTATCTGAAAGAGCGTCCCATTAGATGAAATGAGCCAGAAATAATCACCGTCAAAAACCGGCTGCTGATAAAAAACACCGTCAAGTATGAGGGGGAAGGGGGGAACGAGAGTGGCGTTTTCATCAAAAACCGATAATTCCCCCGCCTGGGTAACAAAGGCCGTAAACACGCGATTGTCACGGACAAATAATAGCGGCGAGCCAAAACCGATGCCGGAACTTCCGCCAAAACTTTCCTGCCCGTCTGATAACGCGCTTTCAAGCGATGCAGGCCAGTTGGGCAGAGCCTTGCCTTCCACATCAAGAAGCCATATCTCGCCGAAAAAACTTTTGGGATAAACCGCCGCATAACCGCGCCCGCCCTGCTTTGTCTGAACCGAAATGAACGAAGGCGGAGAACGAAGAGCCGTTAAAAATGAATTCTCCCAAACACCCTGTTCGCCATTTACGTCAATGGTATAGACTTTTCCGTCCTCGCCGCACAGGTACAACCTGCCCCCATAGGCAGCCGGAGGAGCAGAGAGTCTGATTCCGGTAAGCACCGGAAACCCCTGCACCGGTTCCATGCCGCTGTTTACCAATGTTGTCCGCCCCTGCCCGCTGAGTACCCACGCGGCGGCGTCACTTTTCGCTTCCATATCCGCGGCGGGAATAATCCACAGCGGCCCCTGACCGGAAAGTTCATAGATGCTGTTATCGGCGGGATTTATCGCAATAGCGGAATTTTCGCGGGCAAGGAATATCCGCCTGTTTTCTCCCTTGCCGGCTCCATAGATGCGGTTAGACGGATTCCCGTCGATGGCAATGGGATAACCGTTCATAAGCGTTACGCCGCCGCCGGAGCCGGTAATCAGCGCAAAAGAAATATCTACCATACCCTTGTCAAAACTCATGCGAATAAAACCCTGGCGGTATACGGACAGGAAGCTGCTTAAAACGGTATTTGTCCGCAGAAAAAACGGCAGTGACAAGTCCAGAGAATAATACAGGCTGAATGCGCTTGAAGACGCCTTTCCCCCCGCGATATTCCGCCATGCCGGAGTCCTGGCCAGCACTTCATTTTTTTGTATTGCGCGTAACGCAGCCAAAAGAGTTTCCGCCGATTCACTTATCAGGAGGTAATCTTTATAAATGGTATAATAGGGCGAAGGCAAGAAAATATTCCAGCGCCGCAGCAGGGATTGCAGGAAATTGGGAACTTCAATCCGGGGAATACGCATACCGTCCAAATTCAGGGATATATTTTCGTTAAGCGCAATTGATTTAAACGCCTTGTCAAAAACTTCCTGCCGTTTTCGTTCATTGGTGATTTGAACAGCGCAGACCGGATGGGGCCGGCCTTCCATGCCAAAAACGGCGAATTCCTTTCCCGACCATGAAAAAAGCAAATCGTTAAGCGTCAAACCCAGGAGAAGGCGTGAAGAACTTTCCGCCTTTTTAAGAGTATCGTCCAAATCGGGGCCGGAGAATACCAGCGCCGCCTGATAAAGCTCTTCCAGCGTTCCCGCCGAAAGAATGGTCGCGTATTGTGTCGCGGCGGGAAGACGTTCCGTTACAGCCGGGGCATGGGAACGTTGTTCCAGAAGGCGGCCCAGCGCCGCCTCCTGCGATGATACCGGAGCCATTAAACGCAATTCCAGTTTTTTTTGCGACAGCGAAAAACCCGCTTCCACCATAGAATCAAACTCAATGTTTTTTACAATTGCCGCAATACTCGTATCCTGTCCCGCCAACAGATTGCCGAGAAATTCCGGGGAAAGCAGCAGTACCGCATCGTATGCGGAAGGCTTGATGGTTTTGAATATTTTGTCTTTCTTTTCGTTTATGGGCGTACTGCCCACAGTGGATTCAAAAATCGCCGAACTATCGGTGATAAGAAGCAGATTACGCCGGGGGCCGATGAACAGGGTTTTATTTTCCATACGGTATTCAAAGCGGGAATTTTTTCCCGCCTGTGTATAGTACAAATTGGGAATACTGACAAAACCGGAAAACAGGGGAAGAACGCGTAGTAGCGGCGAAAACAGGCCCATATCCCAGGCAGCCATAAACGGCTCGGACTGTGCCGTCGGCGGCGTAGGCAGCAGGGCAAACTCAAAACTGCCCCGTGCGGCAAGGCGCAGCAGACGGTTTTTATAAAGGGGATTTTCCTCCAGTGTTTTGAGCGCGGAAAACGCGGGCACAGCGGCAATTTCAACCAGAGATTCGTGAGACAGGATTCCATCAAGCAGACGCACCGGATTGGCAATGCTCATTCGAAAAATGGCAGAATCGGGAATTATGGCATCGGGCTTGTTCCGGCCAATCAAAGAAAAAGAAATCCAGATAATTGATATGCCAACAAGAATACAAAACAGTATCAGAAAAAATTTACCAATACTTTTTAGTTTCTGTACGCCGCCTTTATTCATAGGCTTATAGTATATCCTGCCGGAGCAAAAAAATGAAGAACCCCCGGGCAGACGCGCTTTTGACAGAAACCTGATGTTTTCATATAATCAATCCATAACGCATAATGAGCCTTTACCGCCCCATTACCATTGGAACTCTCAAACTGGACGGCAATCTTTTTCTCGCGCCGGTGGCGGGTTATTCCGACCGGAGTTTCCGTTCGTTATGCGTTGAGCAGGGGGCAAACTTTTCCTGTACCGAACTTGTTTCCGCCGAGGCATTGTACCGCAATCCGGGACATTATGGGCTGGGCGGCGGCGGGGCGGCTGTTCCCGCGGCAGTCAGCCTGGTAAGCCGCGCCGGCAATGAGCGGCATTATGCGATACAACTGTTTGGCGCAGAACCGGAAGCGATTTATAAAGCCGCTGTGTTTTTGGCCCCGTTGAAACCGGATGTCATTGACATAAACGCTGGCTGCCCGGTGCCAAAAGTAGTAAAAAACGGCGCAGGTTCGGCGCTGATGAAAAACCCCGCCGGACTGGGCAAAGTGGTAGAAGCGGCGGTACGGGCTTCCCGCGAAGCATTAGGGAATGTGCCGGTAACGATAAAAATGCGTTCCGGCTGGGATTCTCGTTCCATAAATTACACCGAATGCGCCCGTATTGCCGTAGAGTCCGGCGCGGCAATGGTAAGCCTGCACCCCCGCACCAGAAGCCAGGACTACGGCGGCACAAGCGACTGGTCTTGTATTGCGAACCTTGTTTCGCGGCTTGCGGTTCCGGTCACCGGTTCGGGAGATTTGTACACGCCGGAAGACGCCCGGCGAATGTTACGGGAAACCGGCTGCGCCGCAGTGATGTTTGCCCGCGGCGCGATGGGCAATCCTTTTATTTTTTCCGCCGCCCGCTCTCTGCTGGAAACCGGCGCATGGGAACCGGTTTCCTTTACCGTCCGCATGGCTGCCGCTTTCCGTCATTTGGAACTGCTGGCCACTGACATTGGCGAACCGTGCGCCTGTCTTGAAATGCGTAAACAATTTTGCGCCTACACCAAAGGGTTGAAAGGCGGCGCGGCAGTGCGGGAACAGGCGGTTCATGCCCAGACCATCGCGGACTACCGCCGAATACTGGACACTTTTTCTCTCTACCCTTATTCTTAGATAATGAACATAATCAGGCAGCCTTTCCGCTATCAGAATAACGGCGCGGTGTACTGGCTTATCGGCATTAACATTCTTGTTTTTATGGCGATGTATTTTTTGGGTCTTCGCCGACTGACCTATTATCTGTCAATGATTCCCGGATTGGTTATGAGAGGCTGGGTGTGGACTTTCGTTACCTATATGTTTGTTCACGGCGGCTTTAGCCATATTTTGTTTAATATGTTCGCCCTTTTTATTTTTGGAGTTCAGGTTGAACGATACATGGGCAGCCGGGAATTCCTGCTATTTTATTTTGTTACCGGTACGCTGGCGGGAATATTTTCGTTCTGCGTGTATTATGTAACCGGCGCGTATGGGGTGATACTTATGGGCGCTTCCGGCGCGATTTTTGCCGTTGAACTTGCCTATGCGGTATTTTATCCCGATTCAATAATTTACCTGTGGGGAATACTGCCCCTGCGCGCCCCGGTGATGGTACTGGGCTTTACCGCTCTGGAACTGGCATCTTCTGTTTTCGGCCTCAACCGCGGCGTAGCGCATCTTACCCACCTTGCCGGTTTTGGTTTTGCCTGGATCTATTTTTTGATTCGTTTGAACATAAACCCCTGGAAACGGTTACGGATGAGATGAAGTATGCGCGGTTTTACCGTAGCTCATCTTCTTAAATTTTTAAAACTATTCCCAACATTTTGTAATGCCCTCAAATAATTTTCACTTGGATTTTTATGCCGTTCAAAAGCCGCCTTTATTTTTAACAATTCTCCTGAATAACGGTTTTTTATCTGCTTTATACTTTCAGGATAATCGGGCAATTTTGAGATTAGTTTTTCAAATTTATCTATATTTTCATCTGTATAATAATCTGTATTATTTTGTATAATTATGCCATTACAAAATTCAATTTGTAATTTATATTCCAATTCAATTACAATTAAAATTTCAGGTGTTGCGTTAATAAAATTGTTTTTTATAATAACAGATTCAAATTGGTAATATTTACCTTTCGGTAATTCATCATATTCTATCTCAAAAAAAGGTTTCATGGGTACAATACCAAAACTAAACAAATGTGAAACACCATGCAGTACGGATAATAATTTTTCGGATGTTTCAGATTTGCGGTATTTTACATTACCAGTCCGGCGAAATCCCGCTTTTTCAAGAAAATCTGTCTCGATAAATTGTCTTCTGTCCGATGATGAGCCGTTTAGCTGTTTTAATACATAGGCATCCATTGATTCTGAATCATATTCTTTTGAACGCTCTCCATATATTGTAATATTCCCTGCCATTCCGGAGTCATAATACTCATCATCTATATTTTTATCCGTTTCCTGTGTGTAAACAAGCGCATTTACAAAAAATACCAATATGAATAGCATTTTTCTCATATGCTCTTTCCCATTAAGAATTATTTTAGAGCGTTTTCATATTTTTGTCAATTTTACAGATGATATGTGATATTGCGCTTAACCCAAAATGTCCGCCATTGCGGCGGCGTTTTCCGCGTTAATTTTTAGTTTGCACGGAAACCTATTGTTTTGGTTTTTGGCGGTTGCTCAATAAGATTATTCAGGGCAATAATAATTTCACTTACCCGCTTATCGTTCTTCTCAATGTAAAGCATGAGAAGTTTACGTAAATCGCCTATTTGTTCGTATAATGTATTATTGTTGAAAACATAATTACGCAATTGGATAAAAGCCCGCATAATTTGAATATTGACATCTATTGCTTTCTGGCTGTTCAATACCGCCGCTAACATCGCTACACCCTGTTCTGTAAACACATAAGGCAAGGTAGACCTGAATTTAAGGTTTTGGAGGTGGTCACAATTTGTGACCACCTCAATAAATTCATGTTTTTTTAACTGAAACATAAAATCACCGGGAAACCGCTTTATGTTCCTTTTTACAGCCTGATTAAGCTGTTTTACTTCTACTTCATAAAGATATGCTAAATCACTGTCCAGCATTACCCTTTTTTCACGAATAACAAATATCCTTTTTTGGATTTGCGTCAGTTTGCTTGCCATATTTATATTACATCCAAAAAAACCTCACACAGAGGCACAGGGCGCAGCAGCACACGGAGGAAAACCATGAAACTACAAATTACGCCTTCGTACCGCAGGTACGATGTGCCTCTGTGCGAAGTATAAACACATGACAGACAACCTATTCATTTGCCGCCAAATCCAAAGATAACGAACCACTGGAACCCTTAAATGCGCTGATCAGTACCGCTGAAACTTTTATAACCGATGTTTTGCTATAACGTATAACGTCGTCCCGATTCGTGTAGAACCGGCAGTAAATAGTCTTGCCCATTAAAGCCGAAAAAAGCTCATCATCTTCGATAAGACTTTTATTCATGGTAACAAGGTATTTGTAGGCGCCTCCATTTATCTCTTTATTGGATTCTTTTACATCAGATACAGGGCCTTCCAAAACAAACACGGAACCTTTTGCGTACTTTTCGATAAAGTCTTTAAATGCCAAATCAGTGAACTTTTCCATGATGGTGTATACAAAGACAATATCCGCCATTGCCGCTTTTTCCGCACGGGCCAGATCCGCCGAATCATTGGCTATTGCCAGCATTTTTGTTGTAATATTACTAACAGCTTTGTTGTAATTATATAAACCGAAAGCTTTTGCCTTGCTCCATTTTCCCGTGGTCGTATCTTTCGAGTAAAGGTTTGAGTATGAAATATCTATCTCACCCGAACCTGTTAATCGAACCGTCATATCGTAGGAAAGAGGCGTGGTGAGCGCCATACCCGTTATACCGGTAAGAGTATAACTGTTGTTGTAAAAGTCGATATTCGCATACTTCGCTTTTGGATACAGTTCTGCAAATGTTCCGTAAACTGCCGGATACAGTTCCGTTCCACTGGGATATTTTTGTTTTGGAGCAGAAGCAGCAGCCCATACAAAACTACCAAAAACCAGTGAAGCAATAATGAATACCACCAAAAAACTTTTCTTTGCCATTTTTTTCTCCTTGTTTTGGCAAAATATTCAACCGGCAAAAGCCGGCTGTTATAAAAAACTGAAACCCTTTGTAGGAACAGGTTTATGCCCATTCCTCAAAAAATTCAGGATTTTATCACATATAACTTCCCATCATTTCACTTTCCCGCTTGGCTGGTTTTTACAATACGAATCTTGTAAAATCTTAAACCTAACACAAATATATTATTAAAATAGTAATATATAATAATAAGCTGTCAAGAAGAAAAATTGCCTGTATTTTGTATGAAACTTCCTTTGATTTTGGATGTAATAAATACACCTTTCATTTGTTCATTTGGGCATGATTTATCAAGTTTACAGAAAAAAATAATAATGGATGTTGAACAAATGAACGATGATGAATTACGGGCGTTGTATACCTTTATTGACAAACGGAGCAGACTTGCCCTGCGGTGGGGTATTTTTTTTTTGATTTGTTTGGGCATGAACCCATGGAAACGGTTACGGATGAGATGAAGTATGCGCAGTTTTGGTTTATTTCTTATTTTCTTTACATTCTTTAATGATTTTTTCTATCCATTCCAAACAAATATTTGCTATTTTTACACTTTCATTATATCCCTCTTTTGTAATTTCATCATATTCTCCGGGATATCTCGTTATAACAGCGTATTTTGTTAAATTTATTGTTTCTTTTATATTTTTGGGAATCGTTATAAATTTTTCAAGTTCATCTAACAATATTCCAATACTGTGTGTAAATTCAGGCTCAACACCATAATATATTAAAAGACCCTTTAACCCTTTTTCAACAGCCTGTTGGGATTGGTAACACAAATCTTCATAATATACATTATCATTGACTGCTATTTTTGATATTTCAAGACTACTTTTTGCTCTTTCAATCCAAGATTCATAACGCTCCATATAATACTTTCCCCTGTTCTTTTATTGTTTTATAGATATATCCTATTTCATTATTTATTTCATTATATCTATTAAAATCAATTGCAAGCAAATCAACTGGAATTTTTATTTTATTTTCATAAAA
>JAITCL010000083.1 GCA_031283105.1 Treponema sp.
TAACACTTTGATGCGGGAGGTGTCACGTTTTAAGGTGGAGTAATCCCAAAATAAAATTTTTGCACCCTATCCCCACGGCAAGCCGCGGGGTATTAAACCGTATTGGTTTCGCCAAATAAAGCTGATATAATGATAATTTCATCGCAAGAGAAAGGAGAAATTTAAATGAAAATCGGTTTTAAACTTACGGCGATTATAGTCGTACTTGGTTTATTCGCCATCGCCACGGTCAGCATTACCCTGCTTATCCGGTCACGTACCAGTATCACCGGCATTTCGGAAAAATATGCCGTCAGCATGGCCACTGACTCCGCTGCTGAAATTCGCAGTTTTCTTAATATCTACTTTTATAAGGTGGAGACCGCCGCTCATGTAATGGAACAATACCAGTATCTGGTAACTGCCAACCGGCGGAATGTGCTTAATGTTATAGTCGAAGGCCTGGCGCTGGCAAATCCCGGCATTATCGGGGCATGGTGCGTATGGGAACCGGACGTTTTGGAAGGTGGTGACCGGCAGTATATAGGGACAAAAGGAACCAGTTCCGGCGGACGTTTTTCCCCCTACTATTACTGGGAAAACGGAAAAGTTGAAGTGGATGCCCTTGAAGATTTTGACGAAGCCGATTACTACCTTTTGGCGAGAAATTCAGGTATTCCAACAATTTTGGACCCCTTCGAATATAACGTGGGCGGTATGATGGTAATGATGACTTCAGTCAGTGTTCCGTTACGCGTCGGCGGCAGGGTCGTAGGGGTTATGGGCTTTGACCTTCCGCTGACGGGTATTCAGGAAATTTCACAAATCAAAAAGCCTTTTCCCGATTCCGTAACCGCCGTTTTCAGCAATGACGGTACGAATGCCGCCCACTTTGATCCTGGCCGTCTTGGGAAAAACATGAAGGATACCGAAACGGACATGGCGGGCGTATATATGAATGATTTTGTAAACGCCATTAAAACAGGCAAGCCTTTTACTTTTTCCAATTATATCGAAGCGGTAAAGGCGGAAATGAAAATATTTACCATTCCCTTTACTGTCGGGACTACTAAAACCCCCTGGAGCTACGCGGTAGCCATTATGCGCAATACGATAATGTCCCCGGTCTACATAATGCTTGAAATAACCCTGGTGATAAGCATCGTAGTATTGGTACTGTTTGTTTTAGCGGCCGTATTCCTGGCCCGGACCATCAGCAGGCCAATCGTCAAGGTGGCGGACAACCTCAAGGACATTGCCGAAGGCGAAGGAGACCTGACACATGCCATTCCCATCCATTCCAAAGACGAGGTCGGCGACCTTGCCCTGTACTTTAACGAGACGCTGGAGAAAATAAAAAACCTTGTTGTAAATGTCAAAGGAGAAGCGGCGACATTGTCCGGCATAGGAACCGACCTTGCCGGTAATATGAACGAGACCGCCGCCGCGGTAAACGAAATTACCGCCAATATCCAGAGCATAAAGGGAAAAATTATCAACCAGAGTGCCAGCGTCAGTGAAACCCACGCGACTATGGAACAGCTTACCGTAAACATTCATAAACTCAACGAGCATGTTGAAAACCAGAGCTCTCATGTCAGCCAGGCTTCGTCCGCCATTGAAGAGATGATGGCCAATATCAGATCTGTTACAGGAACGCTGGTCAATAACGCCGGTAATGTGAAGACATTGAAAGAAGCCTCCGAAGTGGGACGCGCCGGCCTGCAGGATGTAGCGTCAGATATTCAGGAAATAGCCCGTGAGTCCGAGGGTCTGTTGGAGATTAACGCTGTAATGGAAAACATCGCCAGCCAGACCAATTTGCTTTCGATGAACGCGGCGATTGAAGCGGCCCACGCAGGAGATGCGGGCAAGGGTTTCGCCGTAGTCGCAGATGAAATACGCAAACTGGCGGAAAGTTCCAGCGAACAGTCGAAAACCATCGGCACGGTATTGAAAAAAATAACCGGATCAATCACCAAGATAACCCACTCCACTGAAAACGTGCTTAACAAATTCGAGGCGATTGATTTGGGCGTCAAGATCGTTTCGGAACAGGAAGAAAATATCCGTAACGCGATGGAAGAGCAGGGAGAGGGGAGTAAACAGGTTCTCCGAAGCGCGGGCAGTCTGAGCGAAATAACCCGGCAGGTAAAAGGCGGTTCCCAGGAAATGCTTGATGGCAGTAAGGAAGTAATGCATGAAAGCCAAAACCTTGAAAAAGTAACGCAGGAGATAACAGGCGGTATGAATGAAATGGCATCCGGCGCGGAGCAGGTAAACACGGCGGTAAACCAGGTCAACGAGATAAGCGTAAAAAACCGCGAAGCCATTGAAACGTTGATGCAGGAGGTTTCGCGGTTCAAGGTTAACTGAAGGGCATAATGTCGGATAGCACTGGTTGACAAGCCGAAAAAGTGATAAAATAAGGTGTGTTTACCATAAACCCTTGCGCGGCGGGCTGCGGACGGTCTGCCATAAGCGGTTCCCATATTTGTTTTACCCACCAGGCGGATCAGGAGCAGGAAATCAGCCGGATTGTCGCTTATATTACCAACAACAGCACCATAAAAGATATAAATGTTTCGGGAATGCGCTTTACCGGCGTTGATTTTTCCAAGCGCCGGTTTTACGGCTGTAATTTCCGGGAAGCAAGTTTTTTAAACTGTATGTTCTCAGAGTCTGTAATGCGTATGTGTTTTTTTGATTTTGCGAAATTTATAAACTGTGATTTTTCCAAATCTGACCTGCAATTTTTGTCGTTTGCCGGCGCACAAATCTCCGGCTGTCTTTTTGAAGGGACGGAGCTGGTTCACGCCAATTTTTTGGGAGCCGCCGTTTCCCAAAGTTCTTTCAGCAATTCCAATTTGTACAACAGCCGCTTTATCAACGCTGATCTGGAAGATTCAAAATTCATTGACTGTAATTTAAAACGGGTCTATTTTGTTAACGCTTCCCAGAAGGGAATCAATTTCAAATCATCCAATACTGCGGAAGCGGTATTTGAAATGGAAGAACCATGAAACTTTTTTTTCATTATTGTTCATTTCGTTTCAGCAACTGTTATGTGCTGGGCGCGGAAGATCGTCCTGATGCCATCATTATTGATCCGGGCAGTATGGACGAACAGCTTCTTGAGTATCTTGAAAAAGATGAATTAAATCCCAGAGCCGTGCTGATTACCCACGAACACTCCGGTCATATACATGGACTGCGGACTTTAATGCGGATATACCATGTGGAAATTTTTGCGATAAACCGCTCTATTCTTGACAACAGAACAACGCCGGTAAAGGACGGAGACAAAATAAGTATCGGCCCCTTTTCCGTTGAAGTAATTTCAATTCCCGGTCATTCAGCCGATTCCGTCGTTTACCGGATTGACAGCCTGCTCTTTACCGGCGATGTGCTGACAACAGGCATGGTAGGTTCTACCGCCAGCGCCTATGGCGCGGCAACGCAGATTAACCGGCTGCGAAGCCGCCTTCTGTCCCTGCCCGGCGATTATACCGTGCTTCCCGGCCACGGCCCTCCCTCAACTCTGGAGGCGGAGCGGCGCTATAACATAGGCATTACCCGTCATAATGAAATGCGAACCCGCAAGCCGTCTTTCAGGCTGAGTCTCTTGAAAGACTAAACAATAGAGTTATTCGGAAACTTCAGTTTCTGAACAACTTCTTATTAAATTACTATTTCAGTCTGTTGATCCAGTTGCGAATTTGACAGGCAGCCCAATGGATAATCAACAGATGGAGGCGCTGATAGGAAGCCATTTCATTGTCCAGCAGAACTTCGGAAAAAATAGTTTGGGCAGTTTCAAACGCGGGATCCCGGGAAAAATAATGAGCGGGAAGCTCCAGTATCCAGCGAGAAAGAGCCGAGCCGTCATGGTCATGCACAAAAGCTGAAACCGCAGCCTGAATGTTTTCCGCCTGCCGGGAAAGAACCGGCAGCGCGTCCTTGTTTCGGGCGCTTTTTCGTCCGCTCATATTGGTTTTGAAAAATTCATACGCCGCTTCCGCCTCGTCCATGGCAAGCGCCGGGGCAAGAGCGGTATCCGCATGAAAACCGACCAATAAGCGGTAAAACTGCTGCTGGATTTCCAGGATTGCCGCCATTGCCAGAACAACTTCGTCCCGAAGGTAGGGCGGCGGATTGGCGCCCTGAAGCATTTCCAGCAGGGCATACAATGAATGGGGCAAGCCGTAAATGCCGAGAGATTCCGCTCCCATAATTTTAAGCCGGGGGTTATCGGTATGAAGAATTATTTCTTCTATTTGGGGACAAAAAGCCATGTCCCGCAATTTTGCCAGCGCAATCATCGCCTCTCCGGCAAGCATATAATCAGTTGATGATGCCAGTTCCCGCAGCAGGGGAATGGCGGAAACACAGCCGTGGTTTCCCAAAATGCGGGCGGAGATATAGGCAGTGGTAAAAGGATTATTGACAATATCATTCATCAAAGCCGTTTCGGCGTCTTCACTCAGGTTTTCAAGATGTTCAAGAGCGCGTATTGATTCAGAGCGCGTAACAAGACGGGGAGACCGCGCCCGTTCAAGCAGACCCTTGGTCGCCAGATGGGAAGGCGCGTCATGCAGCGCCCCCAGCAGCAATTCCTCCTGATGGGAATCCCGGGTTTTATTCAGGCGGTCAAGCAGCGATATGGCCTGTAATTCGCGGTAAGAAAACATTATCTTTACCGCTCCTGCCAATGAAAGCGCCCCCAACGGAGTAAGTTTTCGCTGCAAATGAATTGCCATTGCAGTTAACACTATGATAATGGCATAGAGGATTTTGAACGAAACAAAGGGTGAACACCCGAAGAATGTTAATATATCCAGCAAAAGTCCGGCCAGAAATGAACCGCCCGCGCCGGCAATGCCGAAAACAAAAAAATACAGTATCCCCATATCGAGTGTTTTTTCGGAAGGTATTAATCCCATAAAGTATGTCTGCGCGATTCCTTCGGAACCCAAAAAACCAAAATTCAGCATAAAAAACAAAAAGGAAAGGAACAGAACCCCCGTGGTCAAATAACCTACAGCCGAAGACGAAAAAAACACAATGGGGATCATGGTCGCCAGACTGACTATGGTACAAATAATCAGAATCGGTTTTGCTCCGATTTTATCAACAAAAAATTTTATGAGCATTCCCACCAGCAGATTCCCCAGTCCGCCAAAAACCGAAAACAGCAGGATCATGCCGTCTTCCTGAAAAAACACTTCACGCGCGTACACCACCAAAAAAGTTCGTGACACTCCTGACGCCAGCGCGACAATCATCAGAATGGTCAAAAAAAGTTTAATGGGCGGCTGTGAAAAGGCATCCCGAAAAATGCCGGTCAGGTTGATTTTTTCGGCTTTTCCCACGCCGGGCGGTTCCGGCACTTTTTTTATCAGCGCTCCGCTGGTAATTCCGCAGATAATGCCCACGGTCATAATAAACGAATAAAGAAACAGCGGCGGGTTTCTCCCCAAAATAATGGCAATGGCAAAACCGGAAAACATTCCCGTTGCGCTGTTAATAATCTGTATCTGGGTCATGTAACTGCCCCGGTCTGACCCCGCTGAAAGGTAACTGAGAACCGGATTATTGCCAATCATTCCAATGCCGCGGATTACATGAAAAATCGCCACCCCCAGCATGGTCAGGCCCAACGCCGTATCGTGATGCCCCAGATACGCCGCCAGCGGCGCGAAAACCACCGGTATCATTCCCAGCGCCCGCACCACCCAGGCAAAGCTGTAAATACTGACTATCTTGAACCGCTGCGCAAGTATCTTTCCCAGAGGCAAAAAAAACAACGAGATATAGAGCAACGCGCTGAGGGTTCCAATGTAGGTAGAGGACGCCCCCAGGCGCAGGGCAAACAAAGTAATAATACTCCCCACCAAAAGATTCCATGAGAGCGCGTTAAAAGTATTAAAAATATTGAATACTGCGCGGGCTTTACCCTGGCGGTACGGCGATAGCGGCGAAATCATAGCGAAGTTGTTGCTGCATCCCAGATTCGCTGCGCTTCATCCCGCACCTGATCCACCGCAGCCTGGTAATTGGCTCTGAGGGCATTGAGGTTCTGGTTGTAAAACGCGGCAAATTCCGGATCCTGAAACGGGTCAATGCGGACTTCCCTGCCCATGCGGCGGGAAAGTTCTTCCTCTTTTTGGCGGAGCTTGGGGGCGTACTGCTGGCGGATTGCCTGTTCAAACTGGGATGCTTCACCGAGGTACTGGGAAAGAACCTGGATAAATTGTTTGTACATGGCGGCAAAGCGCCCGTCCTTTATGAGCAGTTGCAGACCCTTGCCCACAGCTTCAATGCGGGGCAAATCTTCCGCAGCGGCGGGCAGGGTAATTTGCGGGGCTAGCACTTCAAAGATACCCTGTTTCAGACTTTCCCACTGGTCTTGGGGATATTTTTTCAATTCATCTTCCAGATTTTTTGACAAGTCGGCAAGAAAAGCATTGGCAAGCCGTTTCCCCTGTTGCTTTGCTTCAAAAAGACCGATGCTGGCCTTGTCGGTTTTTACCGCTTCGGTACGTTCCAGGGCGATTTCCAACGCGCTTTTGATCCTTCCCATTGTAGTACTTCCTTCTTGCCTATATACTATATTAATTGACTGCTTATTTCAAGATATAGTTTATTAAGCTATAAAATCATGAAAGGATAAAATATAATGCAAAGTCAAATGACAGAGAATGACCCATTAGCCATTATTGATCTTAACAAAATAGATATTACATTTAATGACAAACCAATTGTTATTGGCGGAATGGCAATGGAATATTACGGATTAAGAAAACATGGAGATGATATTGATTTAATTGTCTCAAATTGTGATTATTTAAAATTGGAAACACGCTATAGGAATTATCGAAAAGATATATGGGGTGATTTTGGAGTTAAAGTTAATGGATATGATATGTTTCGCAGTATATGGAAACTCGATTATAACTATTATAACAATGGTTCAAAAGAATTTGATCAATATAAAGTAGTTTCAATAGATATTTTGTTTCGGATGCAGGTTTTTGCGCTAGATTCAGATATTAATGTATATAAAGATAAACATAAAGGTGATTTAGAATTGTTAAAAAATTATTTTTTGAAAACATATCAAAATAATGAATGGGTTGACTATATGAATAAAAATAGTGATAGGTATATTAAGGCGGAAAATGGATTAATAATAAATGGAGATTATTATTGAAACTGCCCAACTTCGTATAACAATGTCTTCTGGAGAATGGTGAAAAAGTGTACAAAAAACCGGGGTTTACAGAAACTGAAGATAAAAGTATGCGGTTAAAATTGCAAAATTGACTTGTTTGACAACCCGGTTAGTTTTAAAAATGGTTCATATAACGGAGGCTTTAAGTGAAAACAAAAGATTGTGTAATTACCGGTATTTTGGTCATCGGGTTTGTCTTTTTTGGCTGCGCTACAACTGAAACTGACGCAAATGTCGTATCAGCTTTAACCGTAATTGCAAAAGGATCATCGCAAGGAATACATTTGTATATAGATAATATTCCGGAAGATACACTCCATTTATCTATATCTATGTACGACATCACTACTAATGATCGTTTATTTGTTGGTACTAGTTTACAAGGCAATGAATTGATGCAATTAAGAGAAACAGGATTTTTAATTTGCCCCTTTGTTAAAATTGGACATGAATATGAAATTACGGTTACTTCCTTAAAAATGGAAGAATATATGCGAACAATTAATTCCTCCACTATTGCCGCCGTTGCCAGCGGCGGTGTGCATATAATAAATGATTCAACACTTGTCTGGAATAAAAACAACAATATAACTACGCTATCCGCAAGCCCAGTATTTTCCGATGAAGGAATAAATATTTAAAATATTACATTGGATTATGGATTGGTTTTTAATAATAGACTTGTTCGACAACCAGAGGAATGATAATATAAAAGGATGGGGCGTGGAAAAAGGAAGCGGGATTCAAAAGACATAGTATTCAAGAGATTGTTTGGGGTATTGCCTGAAACATTCGATAAAATGACGGTCATTCTGCAAAAAGAATTCGACAAGCTGCGCAAGCGCGGGGGCAGTCCGCTAAAACTTTCTGTTGCGGACAAATTAACCATAACCCTGAAATACCTTCGGGAATACAGGACAATGGAAAGCATTGGGGCGGATTACTGGGTAAGTAAAAGCACTGTTTGTGAAACGATTCAATGGGTTGAGGGACGCTCTTGCGAAAGACAAAACTTTTAAGCTGCCTGGCGAGAAAGTTCTCAAAAAAGCAGAAGATACTATTCAATACATAGTGGTTGATGTGGCAGAAAGCCCGATACTGCGCCCTAAAAAATGGCAAAAAGAGTATTATTTGAGGAAAAAAAGCGTCATAGCATAAAAACCCAGGTAATCATAGAGTGGAAAAGAAAAAAGATTTTGGATGTGAGGGAAGCAAAAGGCGGCATACATGATTTTCAAATGTGCAAGGAAACCGTTGGAAAGGGAGCTGGCGAATCTATTTTGATACAGGCTGATCTTGGGTATTTAGGGACAGGGAAACTTCATGAAAACAGCCGGATACCGAAGAAGGAAAGCAAACCGCATAAGCTGACCGAACGCGAGAAGGCATACGACAAACGGCTTGCGCGGAAACGGGTAGTCATTGAACATATTAACGCTAAAATAAAAACGTTTAAGAGTATGGCGTATCCGTACAGGAAATCATTGCAGAAGACATTTGTTAAGAATGTCTCTTATTTGCGGTATTATTAATTATGAACTATGCGTTTAATTAGGTTGTCGAACAAGTCTATTGAAGGAATTGCTGACAATGTAGTAAAGTCTGTTTCACTAACACAAATCCAACCTGTAAAATATTGAGTTAAAAGTTCTAATACAACACTGCGGCTACCGTTAATTATAGGGTTACCATTATAATAAAAAGTTTGTGTTAGCTTAACAAGATTTCCAGAAAGACCAATAGAACTTATAGTTGTTGTGCCATCCGGTAATTGAGTATCACCCAATGTCAATTTATATGTTACGCAACCTTCTGGGAAATCTAC
>JAITCL010000137.1 GCA_031283105.1 Treponema sp.
AAAAATTCAGCACAGAGACTCTTTCGCGGGCGCTGTTCGGACTGGATAAAAATTCCAGAATGTTTATTCTGCAAAGCCTCCCTGTTAAAATCAGAGATGAGGTTAATGAAAATATAGAGAGGTATAACAACTACCCCTTAAGTTATTCCCGTGAGGCGCAAAAGAAAATAATGAACGCTATAAATAGAACCTATGATAAATACAGGCATAATAAATTTTTCTAACTGATGTCTTATACCGTAAAGAGGCGATCATTGACGCAGTGAAAACTTATATTTCTCTATCAATTTGCGAACCATGTGTACGATACACAATTGAACCCCCTAATTATTTACGGGCTCTCCCCTCCGGCCGGTTTATATGGTCATAAAGTAAATCCTGCTACCCTGACAAGAGTCTTGTTGCGGGCGACAAAATAAGGTAATTCTGGTATAAAGAGTCTCCTATGGAATCAATAATTTTAGCTTCCGCCTCGCCGCGGCGGCAGGATTTTTTCCGGCTGCTGGGTCTGCCTTTTACCTGCATACCCGCCGAAATCGATGAAACGCCGCTGCCGGGACTGACACCCCGTCAGGTGGCGGAAGATTTAGCGCGGCGGAAAACCCAGGCGGTTGTTGAAAAATTGGAAAAAGGCGGTGCGCCATGCGGCGATGTAGTTATGCGCCAATGGGTGTTCGGGGCGGATACCATTGTCGTGCTTGACGGCGAACTTATCGGTAAGCCGGCTGACCGGAATGCCGCCGAAAATATGCTCAAACGGCTGGCGGGGCGGCGGCATGAGGTTATTACCGCTATGGCCCTGTACAACGGGCGGCGGGGCAGCATGGACTGCCGTTCCGTGTCCTGCGAGGTTGCCTTTGCCCCCCTCAGCGACGCTGAAATCGCATGGTATCTTGACACCGGCGAATGGGAAGGGGTTGCCGGTTCTTACCGCCTGCAAGGCTTGGGGGCCTGTTTTATTACCTCAATAAACGGCTCCCCCAGCGCCGTGGCGGGCTTGTCATTACACGATTTTTATGTCATGCTCAAAGACAATGGCTACCGGTTTGGGGCTTGAGCCTCGCGGCAGCTAAATTTCCATTGATCCGGATTTTAGTCTGAGATCAATGAGACATAGGGAAGGATGACCAGTACCTTAAGGAAGTAATGATTAATTCGATGAAGAAATAAAAAACCACGGAGGTCACGGAGGAACACGGAGTTTTGATACGATAATCTTTATTCCTCCGTGAAACTCCGTGTACTCCGTGGTAAAAAATTCTTGGGGTTGAATTAATGAGTGATTTCTTAGATGCTGGTCGAGCGAGGAGGAAACTTTGGCAGTAGTCACCATGAAGAATCTCCTGGAATCAGGGGTGCATTTCGGCCATCAGGTGAAGCGCTGGGATCCGCGGATGAAAAAATACATCTTTGCGGAACGGAACGGCATTCACATCATCGATCTGCAAAAAACGATTCAGGCAATCAAGGACGCTTACGAGGCAGTCCGCAGAACAGTCGCAGCCGGCAAAACCGTGCTGTTTGTCGGCACCAAAAAACAGGCGCAGCAGGCCATTCAAAAAGAGGCGGAACGCTGTGGCATGTATTATGTCAACAACCGCTGGCTGGGCGGAATGCTTACCAACTTTGTCACGATTAAAAAATCGCTGCTCCGGCTGAAAAAGCTGGAAAAAATGGAAGTCGACGGAACTTTCGAAAACCTTACCAAAAAGGAAGTAGCGGCGCTCGGCAAGGAACGGGCAAAACTGCAAAAAAACCTGGGCGGCATCAAAGAGATGAAGGAACTGCCCGGCATACTGTTTATCATTGATACCCGCATGGAAGCCATTGCCGTGGCGGAAGCCCAGCGCCAGGGCATTCCCATTGCCGCAGTGGTAGACACCAATTGTAATCCCGACGGCATCGACTATCCCATTCCCGGCAACGATGACGCAATCCGGGCCATCACCCTGTTCACTTCAATTATCGCCAACGCGGTAATAGAGGCGGATAATGAAGTCGGCCTGAAAATTATTGAAACGCTCGGCGATGAAGATGAGGATATGGAAAGCCTGTTGACCGACGCGTCCAGCAAGGAAGACGATCAGGAAGTTGATATTGCCGCGGCAATAGAAAAATATTCTTCTCCTGAAACCATGATGGAAGCCCAAAAGGACGAGATACCAACGGAGGAACCGGAACAGGAAGATCACATTCAGGTGGATGAAGATAAAATTTACGGCGAGGATGCCTAAGGAGATAGTATATGGCTGATATTAGCGCTGCGGATGTCAAACGGCTGCGGGAAAAAACCGGAGCGGGAATGATGGAATGTAAAAACGCACTGGTAAGCGCCGAAGGCGATTTTGACCAGGCGGAAAAATTACTGAAAGAAAAAGGGCTTGCCGCTCTGGAAAAACGGTCTGACCGGGCAACCAACGAAGGCAAAATTTTTGTAAAGATAAAAGATGACGGCTCAAAAGCCGTGCTCGTGGAACTTTCCTCCGAGACTGACTTTGTAGCCCGTAACCCCGACTTTATCGTCCTGGGCAACGCCATTGCCGGCATCGCGCTGGAAAAGGGCTATGACGCTGTCAATGACGAACTTGCCGGCATGGTCACTGAACTTGCCACCAAAATCCGCGAGAACATGGGCCTGAAGCGGCTGAAAGCCGTCAGCGCGGGAAGCGGTGAATACCTTACCCAGTATATTCATGGCGACGGCAATATCGGCGTCGTGGTCAAATGCGCCAGCGACAAGCCGGAAATATTTAAAGATGAAGAAGTAAAATCCTTTGTCTTTTCACTGGCCCTGCACATCGCCGCCTTCAACCCTTACGCGCTGGACAAAAGCAAAATCGATTCCGCTTACATTACCGAACAGGAAGAAATTTTCCGCAAACAAATGGAGCAGGACGAAAAACTCAAGGGCAAGCCGGCCAATGTGCTTGAAGGCATACTCAAGGGCAAGATCAACAAACACCTTTCGGAAATTTGCCTGCTTGAACAGGGTTATGTGAAAGATGAAAAACTTACCGTTGCCCAGGCTCTTGCCGAGTGCGGGAAAAAAACCGGGGCGCAGGTAAGTATCGCCGATTATGTGTATTTCAAAGTAGGGGTCTGATATATGCAAGAGGTCATTGAATCAACCGAAGAAAAAATGAAAAAAACGCTGGCAAACCTGAAAGACGGGTTTGCCTCACTGCGTACCGGGCGGGCTTCGGCGGCATTGTTTGACAAAATCAGGGTGGACTATTACGGCGAAAAATCCCCGTTAAACCAGGTGGCAAACATTTCCATTCCCGAAGCCCGGCTTATCGTGATTCAGCCCTGGGACAAAACCCTCATGGGCGAAATTGAAAAGGCAATCCGTTCTTCGGAACTGTCGCTGAACCCCTCCAATGACGGAAAAGTTATCCGCATCGCCATTCCTCCCCTTACCGAAGAGCGGCGCAAGGAACTGGTAAAACTTGCCAAAAATCAGGCGGAACAGTTTCGCGTAACGATACGCAACATACGCAGAGACGGCAACGACGAAATAAAGAAGATGTTAAAAGACTCTGTCATTACCGAAGACGACGAAAGCAAAGGCTCCGCCGATTTGCAAAAACTCACCGACAGTTATATAGAGAAGGTAAATCAGGTTCTTGAAGAAAAAGAAAAAGAAATAATGGAAGTGTGATGCATGTCGGAATCATAATGGACGGAAACGGCCGCTGGGCGCAGCAGCGCGGGCTTATGCGTACCCAGGGACACCTTGAGGGATTAAAGGCGGCAAAACGCATTGTCAAGGCCGCCAGCGACAGGGGAGTGCAGTACCTTACCCTGTACGCGTTTTCAACGGAGAACTGGAAACGCGCCGCCGAGGAAACGGGTTTTATCATGGGGCTGGTAAAACAGTACCTGCGCGGCGAGATGAATTTTTACCGGCAGAACCGTATACGGATACGCCATGCCGGTGACGCGGCGGGTTTGCCGCCTGATATTGCGGCGGAAATTGCCGCCGCTGTGGCGGATACCAGGGAATTCACCGGCATGCAGGTGATTCTTGCCCTGAATTACGGCGGCAGAGATGAATTGCTGCGGGCGGTAAAAAGGCTTGCCGTTCAGGACCGGGATATGGCGGCTGTCACCGAAGATGACATCGCCGCCTGCCTGGACAATCCCGACGTGCCCGACCCCGACCTGATCATCCGCAGCGCCGGCGAGTACCGGCTCAGTAATTTTTTGCTGTGGGAAGGGGCGTACGCGGAATTGTACGTGTCGGCAAAATTCTGGCCGGACTGGACCGGCGATGATCTTGCCGAAGCGCTGGACGCATACCGCGGCCGTGATCGCCGCTTTGGCGGCATTGGAGAAGGATGATGAAAAAAATAATTCCAAGGCTTCTTGTTTTCTTTATCGGTCTTCCCCTTATTTTTGGAATGGTGTTTTTGCTTCCCCAGTATCATCATCTTGCCTTCAACCTGCTGGTGGTCATTTTCAGCGCTTTGGGCGCGGTGGAATTCTCGGCGCTGCTGGCGCAGAAAAAATTAACCATATCAAGAATAGAAGCGGCGATTCTGGGAACACTGCCGCCATTGACCATGATCCTGATTGCGAATCTGAATTTGAGTGATATGCTGCTCTCCGCGGTGATTGCCGCCGTTGTTTCATGGCTGTTGGTGTCAAGAATATTTTACCGCGGCGATATGCCGGACAATTTTCTTAACCGGCTTGCCGCGGGTTTTGCCGTGCTGCTGTACCCCGGTATGCTCATCGCATGGCTGGTACGGATAAGTCACTGGGAAAAAAATGCAAGCATCATTATCCTTATATTTTTGGTCGTGGTTTTTTTCACTGACGGAGTGGCATGGGTAACGGGTATGCTTTTTGGAAAGGGAAATCAGGGAATCATACCGATAAGCCCTCATAAAAGCATCGCCGGTTTTATCGGCGGAGCCATTGCCTCGATTGTTATCGGAGCGGGAGCCGCCCTGTTCTATCCTGAAGTTTTTGTCCCCCGCTTCCATTCGATTGTGGGAATACCTTCGGTTGCCGGCGCTCTATTGGGCCTGTTAACCGGCATTGCAGCGGTTTTCGGCGATCTGGGAGAATCGGCGATTAAGCGCAGTTCCGGCCTGAAAGATTCAGGAAGTATAATCCCCGGCAGGGGCGGAGTGCTCGATTCCATTGATTCCATTGTTCTGGCCGCGCCGGTATATTATTTTATTTTCAGCCTGCTTTTTGTCCAGCCCTAAACTGACATGAAAAAACGAGTCGCCGTTCTGGGCGCTACCGGCTCTATCGGGAAAAGCGCCCTTGAAGTAATCACCCGCGGAAAAGATGATTTTGAAGTTGTTCTGTTAAGCGCCCACAATAATGCCGATGAACTTGCCACGCTGGGGCGGCTGTGGCCTGATGCCGCTGCCGTTCTCAGCGGGGGGGAAGGTTCGCCTTCTCAGGAAGGCGGGCGGGAACGCCTGCTTGCCGCCATTGCCCGCTGCGGCGCCGATATAACGCTTAACGGCATCAGCGGCGCGGCGGGGCTGGAACCTTCAATGGCGGCGATTGAAGCGGGTTCCGCTCTTGCCCTGGCAAATAAGGAAACTCTGGTAATGGCCGGGCCGCTGGTTTTTCAAAAAGCGCGTGAAAAAAAAGTACCAATCATTCCCGTTGATTCAGAACATTCGGCTGTTTTTCATTTAATTGAAGCGCACGGGCGGGACGCGTTAGATGAAATTATACTCACCGCGTCGGGCGGCCCCTTCAGGGATTATTCTCCCGCAGAAATGGAAACGGTCAGCCCCCAGGCCGCCCTCGCTCACCCAACCTGGAACATGGGGCCAAAGATCACCATTGATTCGGCTTCTATGGCAAACAAGGGGCTGGAAGTGATAGAGGCGGCGCGGCTGTTCAATCTTCCCCCGGAAAAAATTAAAGTGGTGATTCATCCCCAAAGTATCGTACATTCGATGATACGAATGAAGGACGGCGCGGTGTACGCCCAGCTCTCCCGGCCTGATATGCGTCTGCCTATTCACAAGGCCCTGTATCAGTCTGAAATACCGCCTTCTAAAGAAGGCGCGTTTTCTGAATTTGGGCGGCTTGACTTCGATTCGCTGACTCTTACATTCTATCCGCCCGATATGGAAAAATTTCCTTTGCTGGATCTGGCTTATGAGACATTGAAAAGAGGCGGGCTGTACCCCTGCGCGTACAATGGGATAAATGAAGCGGCGGTAAACGCTTTCCTTGCGGGGCGCATTGGCTTTCTTGATATAAGCCGCATTACACGGTATGTTGTAGATAAGGATTGGAGCGCCGAGCCGGGCGATATTGCCGCTGTTTTGGAAGCGGACAGACAGGCAAGGGCGATGGCGGAAAAGGAAATCGAGGGATTAAAATGTTAATAGTAAAAATTGCCCTGGGGTTGTTCGGCCTGGGGATTGTCGTTTTTGTACACGAGTTGGGGCATTTTCTTGCGGCGCGGCTGGTGGGCATTGATGTTGAAGCGTTTTCTATCGGGTGGGGCAATCCCATTCTTAAAAAGAAAATCGGCGCGGTTGAGTACCGTCTGGGAATGTTCCCCATAGGCGGCTACTGCAAGATGCGGGGCGACAATGAATTTAAGGAAGCGTGGGAAAACAACGCGCAGGGAATAGAGCCGGTCAAGGGGACTTTTTTTGGCGCAGAGCCCTGGAGAAGAATAACGGTGTCCTTTGCCGGCCCCCTGTTCAATGTGGTGTTTGCCGCGCTGGTGATGTCATTCATTTGGGGCATTGGCTTTGAGGTGCAAACTTTAGACAGCCGGATCGTGCTTGCGTCCGAATTCACCACCGATAAAATATATCCCGCGGATGAAGCTGGTTTTAAGACCGGCGACCGTATCATCGCGGTAAACGGCAAAAAAACCGCTTACTATCACGAAGTTCAGGAAAACATAGCCATCAACCCCGACAAGCTGCTTCCCGTAACCGTTGACCGGCAGGGTGAAACCATTACGTTATACGTCAAACCCGATCTGGACAAAAGCACCGGCGCGGGAAAAATAGGCGTTTATTTCTGGAGCGATCCGGTAGTCGCCGCCCTTGTGCCCGACGGGGACGCCGCCATTGCGGGGCTTTTGCCCGGTGACCGCATCATTCGCGCAAACGGCGAGGCGGTTACCAACACCATTGATGTAATGAAGGCGCTGGAAGCGCGTTCTGGAACCGCCGAAATTGCCTATATGCGGAACGGGGCCGAGAACAGGGCGGAAGTTGTCCTTTCCCAACCGGGCGGAGACGGGCTGGGCATTATGTGGCCGCGGGTACAGTACCGGACTCCCAGCCTCTCGCCGCCCGCCGCTCTGGCAAAAGGGGTTTCGGAAAGCTGGAAAACCCTCGTCATTTCATTACGGAGTCTCAGTCTGCTCTTTAAGGGCATAGAGCTTACCGAAGCGGTTTCCGGCCCGGTTCGCATAACCTACATGGTAGGCGACATTGCCGCCGAAGGTTTTGGGCGGAGTTTTGGCGCCGGCCTGCGTTCCCTGGCGGATTTTCTCGCCCTTATTTCAGTCGCCCTCTGCGTTATGAATCTGCTGCCCCTGCCGGTACTGGACGGGGGCATGATCATTCTGTTCATCGTGGAAATGCTGCGGCGCAAACCACTCCACCCGCGGGCAATAAACGTATTTCAGACGGTAGGAGTTGTACTGATTTTTAGCCTGATGATTTTTGCGGTCTTTGGAGATATACTGTACCTGACGCGCCGGTAGCGCGTAACGAAAAGGAGCCGGTATGCAAAACCAGTTATATACCTTTCGCATACAGGCGCTTTGTTCCGCCGCGGTCATGGCAATAGCGGCTTTGGCGGGAATGTCATCTCTCTACGGAAATGATTGGGCATTCACCACCGTTATGCCCGGCGGACACCGCGGGCCGGTAAACGCCTTAATTTATAAAGGCGATTTTCTGCTCAGCGCGGGGGACGACGGCTTTCTGGAAATATGGAATACCCGCGACAATGTTAACCTCCGCGCCGGCGGTTACGCTCAGGAACGTTTTCAGATCAGCCAACACCGTATTACCGCAATGGCGGGGAGGCCGGAAAAAGACGAAGTGTGCGCGGTTGAAAATGACGGCATGGGATTGTGCCGTGTTTCAGCATGGAACTACAAAGAACGGCGGAATATTTTTTCCCTGCAATTCAGGGATTCCATAGCACATATTTTTTATTCAACGGGAGGAAATTTTATCATCGCCGCCGGAACCGGCAGAACCGGACTGGTCTTTATTAATGCTGATACCGGCGCTATGCTTCAGTCTCCTGCGTCGCTTACCGAAACCGTCAGCCTTGCCGTTACCGGCAGATCGGAGCGGAATATGCTGGCCTACTCTCCATCGGGCGTCCTGTCTTACTGGGATTTGGAATCAGGAAACGAAACCAATCATTTTAATGTGCCGCCGAATCTGTATTCGCCGGCGCTGTTCAGCAATAACCGTTACCTTGCCGGAGTGAATGCCGAAGGGCTGACCGTAATCCATGCCGTAACGGGAGATGTGCTGGCAAAAGAAAGTTCTATTCCCGATGGTTCGCTGCTCTATCCTTCAGGCGATGATTTTTTTTGCCTGATTCAAAAGGAAAAAACAGCCGCACAGTTATACCGTTATACGATTGACCGCAACGGGCGTTTGGCCGCGCTTGGCAATATTTCCCCTGGAAACGGCCGTTTTACCGCAATCGCCGCCGGCATGGCCGCCGGCACGGCCGCCAATGCCGTATCTATCGCTTTGGGAACCGGCGCCGGTTCCCTGGTTCTTGCCGGTATGAACGGGCAAGCGCGTACCCTGGCTGTAAAAGCGCAAACAGGCATCACGGAAGCGGCGGTTTCAGAGTCAACCATTGCCTTTCTCGCTGAAAACGGGACAATGGGTTTTATCCCTTTGGACTATAGCCGCTTTCCTGCGGGAAAAAATATCCCCATTGAACAAAACAAGGATGCCTATAACCGCATTACCGCCTTTGCTGCCGAGGAAAACGATTCCGGCGAACAGTTTATTTTCTGGCAGGATGAAAATACCCGGACTCAGCCGGTAATCCGGTCTTCCGGCGCTAACAGCAAAAAACTGACGTTAAGCGACATTACGTTCCGGTCTCCGGTTCGCTCAATGGTTTCTTTTGGGGGAAAAATACTGTTTTTGGATTCCACGGGAAACCTGTCCGTTGTCTCGCCTCCCAGCGCAGGGAAAAGCCGTACGTTTACTTTTTTCTCGGTGGGCCTTATGGACGCCGCTTTTATTGACCGTAACCGGATTATCATTGGCCGCAGCGCGATTTCCGGCAACACCCCGTTTTTAATGATCAATGTTAATACCGGTGAAACAGTCCCCCTGCCTTACCCGAGTCAGGCGGGAGTAACCATATACCGCGGAGCATCGGGCAGTATTTATGCGGTGGCGGTTTCCCCCCAGTCAGGCGGCGCGGGCCGTGAAAACAATCCGTCCGCCGGAGAGATAGGTGTAAAAACTTCGATTTTATATCTCGACCCCGCAAACATTACCGCTTCAATCAGCCTGGTCGATTTTCAGGGGGAAGACACCCAGTTCTCAATTGCCGAATCACCGGGCGGAATTGCCGGCAGCCTTGCCGCAACCATAGGCGGAGAGGGCGCGGCAATCTACTCAGGCGGCGGCATTCAACCGCTGGAAAGAACAGCCGGACTGCCCCTTAAACTTTTTGACGGCGGTCAGCGCCTCATCAGTCTGGACGGAGACGGCAGCATCTGCTGGTATGAAAATAACAGCGGAAAACTCCTTGCAGTTTTCAGGCTCCACCCGGACGGATGGACGCTGCAAACCGAACAAAGAACCGTCAGCGGCGGTTTGTAATCGTTATTCAGACTGTATATTGTGTTGATTAATTTTTGTTTTTTTTATATGCTTTTCATGGATAAGGGCGCGTAGCTCAGTTGGTTAGAGCGCCACGTTTACACCGTGGATGTCAGGAGTTCGAATCTCTTCGCGCCCAGTTATAATTCATTGTGGGGTAAGGAATTACCGGCAAAACCGGTGACTTACACCCACGCCGCCCGCCATAAACCCCCGCCAATCACCAGCCCCTTTGACACCATTAATGATGAGAAGCAAGGCGGCGTATACAGATAGTTAGGTGCAATATCGGCTAAATTGGTTGGTATAATAATATAGAAAATTTTGATTATATATATTGATAAAACATACTATTTTGGTATAATATTGATAAGGTATCTATAATGATAAAAAAATATTCAATAAAGGGTATTATACCGCAGGGCAAGCCCTGCACCTGCCGCCTACGGCGGCTTTCCGCGGCAAGCCGCGGGGTATTAAACCCTTCGTTTCCTCACTC
>JAITCL010000125.1 GCA_031283105.1 Treponema sp.
AACGCCGGTTTCTACGAAGCTGCCCAGGCCGCACAGTTGAGATAGTGGGGGAAAGGGAGCAGGGATTCGTCCCTGTTCCCCATTTGAGAGAATCAATGAACGACTATATTCTTGAAATAGAAAATCTTACCAAAGAATTCCCCGGAGTCAGGGCACTTGAAAATGTCAGCCTTAAAGTAAAAAAAGGCGAGATTCATTCCATCTGCGGGGAAAACGGCGCGGGAAAATCCACGCTGATGAGCTGCATCTCAGGAGTCTACCCCAAAGGCGACTACGAGGGCAAAGTTTTTTTTAAAGGGCGCGAAACCAATTACCACAGCGTCAAAGACAGCGAAAAAGAAGGGCTTGCCATTATTCACCAGGAATTGGCCCTTAGCCCCTATTTATCAATTTATGAAAATATTTTTTTGGGACACATGGAAACCCGGTTCGGCATAATTAACTGGAATAAATATATAAAAGAATCAAAAAAATATCTGAATACCGTAGGACTGCACGAGCCGCCCGAAACGGTTGTAAGCAAACTTGGGGTGGGCAAACAGCAGTTGGTAGAAATTGCCCGCGCCCTTTCAAAAAAGACGGAACTGCTGATACTCGATGAGCCTACATCTTCTTTGAACGATGACGAAAGCGAGAAACTGCTCAAGCTCATGCTGGAATTCAAAAAGCAGGGGATTACCCTGTTGATGATTTCCCATAAATTGAATGAAGTGCTTAAAGTTGCCGACACGGTGACAATTCTGCGGGACGGACTTTCTATCAGTACATACGATGTAAAGGCCGACAACCTGACGGAAGAAAAAATTATTAAAGACATGGTGGGCCGCGATTTGACCCACCGTTTTCCGGAACGGGAATCATCGCCGGGTGAAACGGTCATGGAAGTTAAAAACTGGACGGTCTATCATCCCGATTATCACGATATAAAAGTAGTGGATAACGCTTCGTTTTACCTGCGAAAGGGCGAGATTCTTGCATTCTGCGGCCCGATGGGCGCCGGACGTACCGAACTGATGATGAGCCTTTTTGGAAGATCATACGTGTCACGCAGTACGGGGGAATTGCGAATTAACGGAAAAACGCGCGTATTTAACAGCGCCCGCACGGCCATCAACTCAAGACTGGGTTATATTTCAGAAGACCGTAAAAGCCTGGGGCTTGTGCTGATTCAGGATATAAAAACCAATATTACGCACTCCAGTTTAAAAAAGATTTCACGGTTTGGAATTATTGACGGTCAAAAAGAAATAAAAGAGGCGGAGCGCTACCGGAAAGAACTAAACATCAGAACGCCTTCTATAAACCAGCTTGTGCGTAATCTTTCCGGCGGCAACCAGCAGAAGGTTGTGGTAAGCAAAAGCCTGCTGGCAGACCCGGATATTTTTATCGTTGACGAGCCGACCAGAGGCATTGACGTTGGCGCCAAAACGGAAATCTACGGGATACTGAACAGTATGATCGTCGCCGGCAAAAGCGTGATTATGATAAGCTCGGAGCTTCCCGAAGCTCTGGGTATGGCGGATCGTATTTACGTTATGAACGAAGGTAAAATAAAAGGGGTGCTTGACAAAAAAGAGGCAACCCAGGAAAAAATAATGCATCTGGCGCTGGTCGGATGAGGAGGCAATAATGAGCGATAAAGTTATCCATACGTCCGATACTAAAACCCTGATAAAAAGCAATATCAGAAATTATTCTATGTTTATCATGCTGGCGCTAATCATGTTGATTTTTGCCCCGCTGACCAACGGAAATAACTGGAATCCGCGCAATTTTACCAATATTTTCTTTCAGAACAGCTATGTACTCATTCTGGCAACCGGCATGGTGCAGGTAATTATTGTACAGGGGATTGACCTTTCGGTAGGTTCGGTCTGCGCGTTTGTAGGAGCCTTAAGCGCGATGATCTACAATACCGGCGTTGGAATGCCGATCACCCTGCTGGCCGCCCTTGGCATGGGCATCGGCATCGGCGCTTTTCAGGGAGCATGGGTAGCCTACGCGAAAATGCCCGCGTTTATTGTAACCCTTGCCGGAATGCTGCTGTTCCGGGGCCTTACTTACATTGTTACCAAAGTTAATCCCATAGGCCTCAAGGATACCATTTATTCCCATCTTTCTACGGGAACCCTGGACGAAACTCTGCATACCAGCAAAATTGGCCCCTACTATCCTATGGCTTTGGTTGTAGCGGTGCTTGTGCTGATAATTTTCTATATCGCCGAATTTTTTGGACGCAGAAAAAAAATTGCCAATGAATTTGAAGTTTCTCCGATGCCCGTGTTTATTGGCAAGCTGGTCATAATAAGCCTTTTGGTTCTTGGGCTTGCTGACCGTTTTGCCCGTTACCGGGGACTTCCCATTGTAGTATTGGTATTGGGCATTACCGTTTTTGCCTTTCACTTTATTTTAAACAACACCGTGCTTGGCCGCTATATTTACGCGGTGGGCGGCAACCCGCGCTCGGCAAAACTTTCGGGTATTAATTCAGAATTGGTTACATTCATAGTATTTTGTTTCATGGGCGGGCTTACCGGCCTTGCCGCCGTGGTTTCTACCGGTTACATGAACAGCGCCCTGCCCCAGGCCGGCAACCTGTTTGAACTTGACGCCATTGCCGCGTGTTACATCGGCGGCGTTTCAGCCGGCGGTGGTATCGGGACAGTAATCGGGGTCATCGTGGGCGGTCTTGTAATGAGCGCCATTAACAACGGAATGTCCCTGATGAATCTGGGCGCGCATTACCAGTACGTGGTTAAGGCTTTGATCCTCTTGCTCGCCGTCTTCTACGATGTCTACAGCCGCAGAAAAGCCGGCTTGGGTTGATAGAAATACAGCCTCTGCCTTTTGCCGTAACAGAGCATTTTGCGTCGCTGGCTGGTCCCGAAAAAGACGATCCAATAAGGCGGCAATTTTTTCCCGACCCCCGCGAGTCATTGCACGACCCCTTTGCGCTGGACGATCCGTTAGGCGAATATCTGTACCGCGCCGCTCCCCGTCTTGTTCACCAGTACAAAGACAGAGCGTTACTGCTTGCCGCCAATACCTGCGCCGGATATTGCCGCTATTGTTTTCGGCGTGTGTGGCTGTCCGCGCAGCCGCCCGTTGAGGACATTCAGCCCGCGCTTGCATATCTGGCGGCGCATACTGAAATCCGCGAAATCCTTGTTTCCGGCGGCGATCCTCTCACATTAGACAATGCCGCTTTAGGCGATTTATTCACCGGTTTGCGCGGTGCGCGTCCGGGTATTTTGCTCCGCGTATGTACCAGAGTTCCCATAACAGAGCCGTCCCGAATGGACGGAGAAACAATCACCCTGTTAGCGAATAATCGTCCGCTGAGGGTTGTAGTACAGATTAACCATCCGCGGGAGCTTTCCGTGCAAAGCCGCGTCGTCCTTACCGCCTGCGTGGATGCCGGTATTCCCGTACATGTTCAAACCGTGCTTCTGCTGGGCATTAACGATGATCCTGACCTGCTTGCGAAATTATTCAGCGGCTGCCTTGATCTGGGGCTGTCTCCATATTATCTGTTTCAGCTTGATCTTGCGCATGGAACCGCCCATTTCAGGGTTCCGCTCAAGAGGGGGCTTGCAATTTACCGCGAGCTTGGCGGTTTAATTTCCGGCTTGGGCTTGCCAGTTTATGCCGTTGATCTTCCCGGTGGCGGCGGAAAAATCCGTTTACATGAAAATGTAATTGTTGGGGAAAAAGAAACCGCTAACGGAATCGCGCATATAATAAAAGACGACAGCGGAAAAGAATGGTACTACCCCGCGGGGTAATTATTATTGCGCGGGCGTGAATTTATAGCCGTTACCGTCTTTTTCTACTGTCCCCATGCCTGGATAAACAACATGCATACCGCCAATGGGGATTCTGTTTGCTGCCGCATAATCAAGAATCTGCTTGCGGGAAGCGGCGGCGGCTTGTTTGTCCATGTCGTAACTGGCTGAAATATCCGGGTTGGGGAATTGAACCAGCGAAATGTGCAGAAAGTCTCCGCCTATTATCAGCTTGCTCCCGCTGTTTTCCAGCAGAAAGACAGTATGACCCGGCGTATGCCCATAGTTGGCGATGGGGGTAATGCCCGGCATAAGTTCCGTCAGGTTTGAGCCAAGAACGCCCGGCTCAAAGAGCGTTAGGCGAAGAAGGTTATCGTAGGGAGCCAGCGCCGCTACGGCCCCCTGGTTCACATTGGTTTTGATAAAGTATTTGTAATCTTTTTCCGGCACATAGACTCTTGCGTTTGGGTAAAGGGCTTCTCCGTCTTTCTGGAGGCCGCCAAAGTGATCTCCGTGCAAATGGGTAATCAGAACCGCGTCAACTTTATCATTCGTTACTCCCAGTTTTTTTAGCCTGTCAATTATAATGCCGCCGGAGCCGGTTCCGGTGTCAATAAGGATATTCTGCCCCGGCAGTTTGACGAGGAAAGCGTTGGCCGTATGCTTAAAACCGCCTGCGGGAATATAGCGATTTAAGATGGTCTCGTCCGCGCCTACAAGTATATCCGCGTTCCCGTCCCGCTGGGATTCCACCATCATAAAAACCTCAAACTGCCCCAGCTTGTGGGGATAAACCACGTCTCTTTCCGCGGCTGAAGAACTTCCTGAGGCGGAAGAGTTTCCTTTTGGGGCAGTATCGGCCTGCTTGCTTGTATTACAGCCTACGGAGGTCATTGCGCCAAAAACAAGTCCCGCAATAATCATTTTATTCATTTACGTTCTCCTTTATTTCCGCCGTCTCGGCGCCGTACCAGTTTAGTTTACGGGTAAGGAACATAACGAGTCCTACTATAACAAAAGCCCCTATTGACCCGATAAGCAGCGCGTAAGATTCGGCGTTAAGCACCGCGTACAAAAGTATATACGAGATAATCATAACCAGCCCCATATACCAGCATTTGTTCCATGAAGACAACAGCGAGCGCGAGTAGAGCGTCATCATTGTAGTTACGGCTAACGCAGACAGGGTATAGGCGAAGTAGAACGGCAGTTGTTCAGAAAGCGATAGCAGGAGCAGATAGAAAATAACATTGCCAATTCCCGAAAGCAGGTACGGTACGGGGTGTATCCGCGTGCGGACAAAAACCTCAAGCAAAAACAGCGTTAAAAACGGAACTATTAAAAAGAGGATGGCGTATTTTACAGCTCTGGTGTTAAGCGAATAGGTATCAATTGCACGGAAAAAATTAACGCCGAACATAGAAGTCGCATAATCACGGCCCTCACTGCCGCTCTCGCTTCTCCAGAACAGGGGAATATCCCTGCTAAGGTAGTTGATGTCCCAAACCGCGTCAAAACTTGAATAGGTAATGTTTGAACTGCCGGGAAGAAAAGAACCCTGAAAAGACGGCGAAGCCCAGTCAGCGGAAATTTCAACATGGGTATCCTGCCCCACCGGCATAAATCGTACCAACTGACCGCCCTGTATGGCGATTGCGATGTCAAAATTCGATTTTGCGTCTGTAAACCCGGGTATAACCGCGTGAATGCCGCCGCCCGGAACAGAAGAAGTAGATTTATCCCAAGATGAAATTTCCCTGCGGATAATATTAATATTCTGGTTTCCCGGTTGAAAAAATAATTCCCGCTGATTCCAGAGCGCCCGGCCGATCTTCCTGATTCCCTTCTGACTGGAAAGCGCGATGACCAGTTCCGCCTGCGCCGGGAAAATCTGCTCGTTAGGCAATAATGAAGCGATGGCTATATCGGGATCAAACACACCGGAAAGGGACAGTTCGCTTGAAAACAGCGGCACGGAGAAAATCCCCCGCTTGCGTATTTCTGTTTTAAAATCCGTTTTGATATTGAGTTTTTGCGGCATTACCACAAGGGTAAAAGGCTGTCTAACCGAACGGAATTCATCCAGCCTGATGCCGGGAATCGTTATGAACGGCCCGGCCTCCAGCAATCGGCTGCCCCATGCTTCCATAATGTCCGCTTCGGCTGAATCCGCCGTATGTCTGCGCTCGCTTATTATCCCCCGAATCATCGCCAGAGGAATAAGCAGTAACAGCACCAAAACGACCAGAAGCAAAACCTTGAAGGTGTATCCCTTTGTAATTTTTTTGAAAGTTGGTTTTTCGTTTGTTTCCATAAATGTCAGTATACCACCATTTGCGCCTTTTGTATATAGCGTGGCAAGTACTTTATTGGGCATACATCTACAAGCGCCAATGAATAATAGCGTGTATGGCAGAGTGGCGTATATATGGAGTTAGGCGACATATTGCTAGATAATAAATTTCACTATGAACATACTATGGTAAATAGTACACTTGCCAAAAAAATATAATTGACGAAGTAAAAAATTTGTATTATAATTTTTTTGAGTATATAGGAGGCATACAATGAGAAATATTACGATTATTCTGATTTTTGTATTTATCCCATTTACCATTTTAGCGGCTGGCGGACAGGCGCAGTCTGGCAGGGACACCAATATGGACACCATTGAAGGAGGTCAGTTTGTTAGTCCGGCAATGGTTGATGCTTATGAATATATAAATGATTATGTTTTCCCATATGAAATAGACCCTGCCGACGATCTGTCAGTTTTTGTCAAACTGGAAAAAAAGCAAGTTTTAAGTATAGGAGATAATCTTAATCTTTTAATTGCTCTTAGAGTCAACGAACAAAGCTATTTTAGCCGGAGTAAAGGGAATTTCATTCTCTTTATTCACAACCCAAACATATTATTACAACCAGAGTGGAGAAATTCTATTGCTGCGGCACTGCAAAGAATACGACAAGCCCAACAATCTGACGCTATTCTTGGTATTTTTAATTCAACAACAAACAAAATAATTGAAATACCCGATAATAACGCCATTACAGACGCGTTAAGGCAAATACAGAATACCAGAAAAATATTTTCCATTGATGCAATATTGGATCAATCCTTCAAATGTATGGATGCCATCGACAATGATTATAGTACCCGCTTTTTTTGGATGACAGATTCAGATTTACTGAGAAGCAATAATGCAACAAGGGAACGAGAATATTTTGATTTTTTAATGAAACTTCAGTCCCAGAATAATATTAGTTTTTCTTATTTGGGATACGGTGAAGTCCCAAATTGGGCGACTATGAATCAATCATTAAAAAATTTAGGTGGAAATACATATTTTATTGATTCGTCGGGAGAATTGGAAAAAGAAATTTGGGATGATTACAACCGTTTTGTGTATCCTGCAATTGAAAATATTAAGGTAAATGTATCGCTCATGCCTTGGATCACAGAAACTAGATTTGATTACCGCAATGAATGGTATCCGGTTACTAACTTTACTCCTGTGAACACCAATTACACCCACACAAGATCAAATAACATAAAAAATATGGATGCCGAAGATCATAGAATTTTTCAATATTATTTAAGAATTGGTGCAGAAAATACAACCGCAGCTAATCAATTTTATAGGGAAATCTCATCAAATAGAATCGTACCGGTTGGTTTTGTCAGTGTTGAATATTACTCATATGCCAAGGGAAAAACAATATACCGTATTTTTCCGTTACAAGTAACATATACTGATGATTATGATTCTTATTCAACTGAAATTGATCAGTCGGTGAGAAAGTACACTGTCTTGCAAAATACGGCTTTTATATTAAAGGAATTGAGTAATCTTGTAAATCAACGTCAGTATTACACCGCGATCTTGCTTGTTGACAGTCAAATAAAACTGCTCAAAAGGTTTTTAAAAGAAGGTTCGGACGATGAAATATCGGGTGACATTGAAACACTGACTGCGAATAAAACTCTTCTAATGGAGCAAGCAAGAAGCTTACAATACATTCGATAAAAAAATATCGAATAAGCAATACGGCGCATAACGAGGCTGTCGAATATATAGAAATATCAGCTAACAAACAAGAAAAAGTTGACAAAAACAAGTGTCCGTGATAAAATAAGCCCATTATGGCAAGATTCAAGGACACGGATAATACCCAGGGGCAATTTATGGCGGTTAACCTGAAGGAACAACTGCTTCCTGACACGTTTGAATGGACTATTGACTACCTGGTTAACAAAGCGGACATGTCGTTATTTGAAAAAAAATATAATAATGACGAAAGAGGAGCGGCGGCTTATCCGCCCAGGGCGTTATTAAAGATAATCCTGTACTGTTATTCAAGAGGGATAATAACGTCAAGGAAAATAGAGAAAGCGTGCAGGGACAGCATCATCGTCAAAGCGCTCGCGGAGGACTGCGAGCCCGATCACGACACTATAGCAACGTTTATCTCGACAAACGGCGGGGCGGTAAAGGACTTATTCGGACAGATACTGACGCAATGCGCCCAATTAAATCTGATAACGAGGGAAATGTTCGCGGTGGACGGCTGCAAACTGCCTTCAAACGCGTCAAAAGAGTGGTCGGGGACGATAAAGGAACTGAGGAAGAAAAGGGACAAACTGAAAGAGCATATAGAAAAAGTAATAAACAGGCACCGGGAAATGGACAAGGACGAAAAGGCGAAGAAGATACAAAGACCCTATGCGAAGACGCTCGGGGACAATAAGGAACGGAGGGAAAGAAGCATAGAAAGGCTGGAAAACAAACTGAAAAAACTAAACACGTTTCTGAAAGAAGCGGAACCGAGGACCGGGGCGGCCGGGGAAGAAGTGAAGTCGAACATAACGGACAACGAAAGCGCGCTGATAAAAAGCCCGCGCGGGTATATACAGGGATATAACGGGATAGCGGTGGCTGATTCCGGCAGCCAGATAATAGTTAGCGCGGAAGTAACCGGCAGCGGGCCTGAAAGCGGAAGTTTTCCGAAGATGCTGGACAGTCTGGAAGAAAACATGAAAAAGGCAACCGGCAAGGAAGAGCCGTTGAAGAAGGCGCTATTGGAGGGCGACACGGGATATTTTTCAGAAGCGAACCTGCGGGCGGCGGCGGAGAGGGGGATAGAGGTGATAATACCGGATCCGCAATTCCGGCAGAGGGATCCGTATTTTGCGGAGAAGAAGAAGGAGAAAGCGGGAAAGAAAAGGTTCGGCGCGGGAGACTTTGAATACAATGAAAAGACGGACAGCTATAAATGCCCGTGCGGAAAAGTGCTGGAATACAAATACGACATTACCCTTAGGAACAACAGCGGGAGGAAATACCACGCGAAAAGGGCGGACTGCGCGGAATGTCCGTTAATAGAAAGATGTATAGCGAGGAGGAACGGGAAGAGGCCGTTCAGGACGTTATATATAGTAGAGAAAAAGTACAAAGAAAATTTATCGGAAAAGATGAGGGAAAAGATAGACCATCCGGCGTGGAGGGAATTGTATTCCCGGCGTATGCAGATAATAGAGCCCGTATATTCGAATATAACGTATTGCAAAGGAATGAACAGGTTTACGCTGAGGGGGAGTGAAAAAGTGGGAACACAATGGAAATTATACTGCATGGTGCATAACATAGGGAAATGCGTTAAGCCGTTAGGTGAAAGATGCGGATAATGCGTATGAAACCGGGAATGGAAACAATAAAAAACAGGAATATAAGCACATTTGATAATAAATTTTAAGAAAAAATAAAATTAAAATTATGCGGAGGTATAATATTTATTAAAAGATAGAAATTCGACAGATTCAACAGGCCTAATTTGATTTATAAATATTGGAAAGGACTTGATTTAATAATAAATAGTATAGTAAAATGTGTAAAGCAATTAATTATGGAGAAAATATGGAAAATAAAGAAATAGTGGAGTATAATGATTCAAAATTAAATATACGGACTGTATTATTTGGATTATGGACTGTCATAATATTTTTATTTTACTATTTAGATGTAATGGCATTTAAAAATTTGCCATATGCGATTCTAGGTAATATAATAAAAGTACCAATAGATGATATATCAGATATACAAAAAATTATCTTTATTATCCCAGATATTCTTATGGTTATACCTATATTTATTATTATTTTAAATTTATTTATGAAAAAGATGACAATAATATGGATAAACATTATTGGAGGATTTTTCTATATATTATTAATTATTGGGAAAACGATATATGTATTAATGTTATATTATCCAGCATTTAGTGTTGATATAAGATACGGTATAATATATGGTATTATTGAAATGAGTGTTGCTGTATTATTAATTATAGTTTCAATAAAATGGTTTAAAAAATAATAATAGAATAGGCGGTACGGCATATAACGAGGCTGTCGGATTTATAGTATCACTCAAAAAAAGATGTTAAAACATATACACTTTATGACGTTTAGAGGCACTTTTGAAGCACATTTTTAATGCATTTTTTCAAAAAGTGATAAATCCGACAGCCTCAACAGGACTGTAATTGTACGCCGCTAAAGCGGCTAGGATATGATATAAATATATTTACAAAATGTTGTAAATATAATAAAATTAAAACATGAGAAGAAATAAATGGCATTATTTATTTGAAGTTGTAAAAAAATCAATAGATAAATGGGACCCTTATGGGTTATTAAAAAATCATTGTCCCGATGATGAATTTGATAGTGAAAGTAAAATAATTGCCAATAAAATAAATTTGGAAAATAGTATTTATGAAATTGCTAATATTATTTCAAAAACATTTACAAACTCATTTAATGAACCAGAAAGATTTTCTGTTGAAAATTGTTTGAAAGTAGCTGAAAAAATAAAAGTGCTAATGGAAGATGGTATATTTTATTCCTTTGTAAATTATTATAATGTTAATTGTGAAATTGACGATCATTTTAGAAAATTCAATTTATTACTTGAAGATTTAAAAAATGAATATGAATCAAATGTTATTGATAGAAAATATTTGTATAATAAATTGGTAGAAAATATTACAGAAGGTGATAAATGGTATACAGGTTGTCATCAGATGATAGAGAGATTAAAAGAATGGTCAAATACATAATAAAACAAAAAATATAATAATAGTGTACGCCTGCACTGCACTTAAC
>JAITCL010000148.1 GCA_031283105.1 Treponema sp.
GGCTGCTCCATAATTTCCTTGAGCATAAAATGCGGATAGCCGCCTTTTTCCGCGCTGTCAAGATTCCATGTTATTGTTTCCAATGATTTTTCAAGCGGTTCTTTATCAATATTAAAAAACTGTACGCTGTTATTCCGCAGTACGGCAATTTCTTTATCGTTAAGATAGTAGACCTTGTTCGTATGTTTTAACACAGCGGGTACGTCAGACGCAATAAAATTTCCGTGATCAGAGACGCCGATAATCAGGGGATTGTCTTTTTTGATGGCGATAAGAATATCAGGCTCGTCAACGCACATAATTCCCAGCGCGTAAGAGCCTTCCAAAGCGTTTGCGGTATGGATAACCGTATCCAGCAAATCTCCGTTATAATAATGTTCGGCAAGCTGCGCGATGACCTCGCTGTCGGTTTGCGAGGAAAAAATTACCCCCCAGTGTTCAAGGCGTTCCTTTAACTGTTTATAATTTTCTATTATACCGTTATGAACAACGGCGATTTTATTTTTGCTCCCCACATGAGGATGAGAATTTACATCCGACGGCTCACCGTGCGTCGCCCACCGCGTATGGCCGATTCCTATATGTCCCGCAAGCGGACATTCCAACAGCCGCGCTTCCAGCGCCGCCAGCCGTCCTTTTTGTTTTACCACGCCCAGGCCGTTTTCGCCGTGAACCGCAATGCCCGCCGAATCGTAACCGCGGTATTCAAGTTTTTTCAGGCCCTCAATAATAATGGAAACCGCGTCTTCTTTTCCTACATAACCGATAATACCGCACATTGTATTACCTTTATATCACTTTTTTAATTTGCGGTATAGAGTTGCTTGTACGGGTTTTTTGCGTTAGGTTTTAGCACATAATACTGATCTTTTAACAGATTCTGGGCGTCCATGCCGAAATAACTGGCAAACTCTTTAACATACGGGGTGATTTCCTTCAAATCATTGTAGGCGGCTTTTTCCGCGCTGACCTGCGCGGGAAGCGAAACAAGCTCTTTGTTTGTTCTGACAAAGATTTTTCCGCCATGCATTCCGGTTCCCGTAAAATACCAGACCGGAACATCTTTTGAACCTATCCCCAGCACCACGATAAGTCCGCCGGCAAGATATTCGCCCAGGAAACTTCCCGCCTTGCCGCCGATGACGATTACCGGTTTTTTTTCCTTGTATTCTTTCATGTGGATGCCGGTTCTGTATCCCGTATCGCCCCGGACAAAAATGCAGCCGCCCCGCATGGCGTAACCAAGCGCGTCGCCCGCGCTGCCGTGAATGATGATTTTGCCGTCATTCATTGTATCGCCGGCTGCATCCTGCGCGTTGCCGTTCACCTGAATAGTTCCGCCGTCAAAATAAGCGCCTAACGCATTACCCGGCGTTCCGTTTATGGTCAGATTTTTGCCGCTCATGCCGCTGCCGATAAACCTTTGTCCAAAACAGTCGTCTATGTGGATGGCCCCCGATGTGTCTCTTATCCGCCGGTTCAGTTCCTTAAAATCAAGGTTTAACGCTGATATATTCATGATGCCATTCCTCCTAACTTTGCCATTCGATCCTCTTTTGTAAACGCCATAAGCCCCGGTTTTTCACAGACCAGTGTAAAGTCAATCGTGTCAAGAGGCGTGTGTTCACGGATAAGGCTGGTATAAATCCCGGCTTTCTCCACATTACCGATAAGGATATACCCGTTGAGTTTGTTATCACTGTAAAACAGGCGTTTGTAATTGCCACCGCTGTTTTCAACGGCCGCGCCTTCGGCATAAACATCTCCTGAGTAATTGCCCGCCGTGATAATGTGCAGGCCGAAAAATCCAATGGCGTTCATGGGGATTGCCTTGCTAAAGCGCACTTCGCCGTCGGTGCCGCCGCCCGCCATATTGATTCCCGCGCACTCGCCCTGCATATAAGCGTTAGGCAAAAGCGCCATGACTTTGCTTTGCCCGCTGGACGCGTCAAGCGTTTGCGTACAGTCGCCCGCGGCGTAAATATCCTGCGCGGTGGTTTCTGATTTGTCATTGACAATGATGCCGCGTTCAATCTTCGCTGTCTCATTTAAAATCGCGGTGTTGGGGCGCACACCCACGGCAAGGACGAGGATATCGAAATCTATCGTTTCGCCGCTTTCCAGAGAGGCGGTGTTATTTTTGAAGCTTTTGATGTTGGCAGAAAGTTTGAACTCAACGCCCTTGCTTTCCAGATGATTTTGAACCAGCCGTGCGCCGTCATCATCGAGAATGCTCGACAAAATCTGCGGGGCAAGGTCAAGCACCGTTATGTGTTTTACCCGCCGGTGAATGCCTTCGGCGCATTTCAGGCCGATAAGACCCGCGCCGATAATCAGCACACTCTTGTTTTGTCCCAGCAGCGCGTCCAGTTTATGCGCGTCGTCAAGGCTCATGAACGTGCATTTTTTCTTTACCGTATCAAGTCCCTTGAAGGGAGGCACAAAAGGCGAGGAACCCGTCGCGACCAGCAGTTTGTCGTAAAATATAACGCTGCCGTCCGATACGGTTACGTTCTTCGCCGCGGCGTCAATTTTCGTTACGGCGGTATTCGTGAGCAGTGTACAGTTATTATCCGCATAAAAACTGTCGCCGCGGTACTTCATCCCTTCCTTGGTAACCTTGCCAAGCAGGAGATAGGAAATGAGCGGGCGCGAATAGGTATGATGCGGCTCATTGGTAATAACGGTAATTTCGCCGTTTCGGTCCATCTGACGAATGCCTTCCACCGCGCCTATACCCGCCGCAGAATTGCCGATTATAACATACTTCGTCATGGTGGTTACCTCTGCCTCGTGCGGCCGCATGGCCGCACAATTAAATCGAACATGAAACGCAATTTCATGGTTACCCCCTTTCCTCAAAAACAATCGCGTTGTTCGGGCAGCCTTTTACACAGGCAGGGGTTCCGGCGGCTGTTTTGACGCACAACTCGCATTTCTGCACCGCGCCGTCTTCTGATGGGGACACCGCGCCGTAAGGACAACTTAAAATACAGGTATAGCAGCTTACGCACCGGTCTCCGTTAATCGTAATTACGCCGTCCGTAATGGTCAGAGCGCCGGTAATGCACCCTTTGACGCACAACGGCTCATGGCAATGCCGGCAGGAAACGGCGAAACTGATGCCGTCTTTTTCCTCGATGCGAATCTTCGGGTTTATTTTTATGCCCTTTAAGGCACGCGCCATGTCGCTTTCGCTGGTTCCCGCAAAAGCGCAGTAATATTCGCACAAGTGGCATCCCAGACACCATTTTTCATTTACATATACCCTTTTCACCTATTCACCTCTACAAAAAAAGCGCCGCAGGCCGCCGTTCGTGGACAAAAAACCACGGACAACAACCCACAGCGCCTTTGCTGTTTCTATTCTAAGAAACTACTATTTTGCGGCATTTTTGTCAAGGTGTCTGCCGCCGGATATAGGGCAACAGTATTTACTTCTTATTATTTACATATCAATAGCGCGTAAACCAACACAAGGGACAGTGCCGGGGCCATAATATTTTGGCAACCTTCCACTGTCCCCCTGTGCCGTCTATAACCATGTATCATGGTAAATGCTGTTATCCTGGCCTGAATTTCAATGAATTCAGTATATTGACAGGAATGATTAGAATGTATTAGAATGTATTAGTAAGTATTAGAATGTATTAGAATGTATTAGAATGTATTAGTAAGTATTAGAATGTATCAGTAAGTATCAGAATGTATCAACAAGTAGGAGAAATAAATGGCCCTGGACATGGAACGAATCAAAGACGGAGAAAACCTGACCACCGAATTCAAGCGGGAATATACCGATGAAATAAAAAAGGCCATTGTTGCCTTTGCCAACACCGAAGGAGGAACCCTTTACATTGGTATCAATGACGAAAAATCAATAGTAGGCGTGGATAACCATGATGATACCCTGCTTCAGCTAACCAATGTGGTATGTTCCGCCATCAAGCCGGATCTTACCCTGTTTGTGGATTATGAGACGGAAAAGGTAGGAAAAGCCACCGTCATAGTCGTAAATGTTCGAAGGGGGACTGCCCGTCCGTATTATCTTGCGGGTAAGGGTATCCGTCCCGAAGGGGTCTATGTCCGTCACGGGCCGTCATCGGTTCCCGCTACCGAGGCAGTCATCCTCAACATGATAAGAGAGACCGATGGAGAGAAGTACGAGGAAGTACAGTCGTCTAACCAGGATTTAACCTTTACAGAAACAGCCGGAGAATTCAAACTGAAAGACCTTGAATGGGGTCTGCCGCAAATGATAAGTCTTAAACTTGCAACTACCGAAGGTAGTTTTACCAATTTGGGATTATTTCTTTCCGATCAATCGCCCTACACGGTAAAATTGGCGGTGTTTGAAGGCTTGGAAAAGGAGATTTTCAAAGATCGGCGGGAGTTTGCCGGTTCACTTATCAAACAGCTCAACGATGCCTATGGTTTTTTGGATATGTATAATCACACCCATGCCGAAGTTGAGGGGTTGTACCGGAATGACAAACGGGATTACCCGGAAGATGCTATACGAGAGGCTCTCCTTAATGCGCTGGTTCACCGGGATTATGCCTTTTCGAGCAGTACCCTTATCAGTATATTTGATGACCGTATTGAGTTTGTCTCCATCGGCGGTTTGCCCAAGGGTGTTTCATTTGACGATATACTGTTGGGTATATCTGTAGCCCGGAATGAAAATCTTGCCAATGTCTTTTACCGGCTCCATCTGATAGAAGCCTATGGCACAGGCATCCCCAAAATTATGCGTAGTTATGCCGACTGTATAAAGAAACCGGAATTACAATCTACCAACAATGCGTTCAAAATTACCCTCCCCAATAAAAATACAAACAGCGCCAGCCGCAAGGTAACCGGCGGGACTTCCTTTACCGAGAGTGAAGAAAAAATTATGAAATTACTGAACAGGCGGGGCAGCATTGTCAGGAAGGACATAGAAGCTGCTCTGGCCGTTTCTCAGGCTATGGCGGTACGGCTTCTGCGGGGATTGATAGATAAGGGAGCTATTCGGGCTGTCGGCGGAGGAAAAAAAATACGGTATGTGAAATTAACTACAGGCGCCGATCAGAATCGAACTGATGCATAAAGGTTTTGCAGACACCTCCGTGCTTACAGTTGGTGTGATTCTTACACATTACATTGACTTTCCCGGTAAAATGGTATATATTAATTAATGACAGGACCCCCCGCACCTCCTAACAGTGTGTCCCATGGGGGGGCGTTTTTTTATGAAGCAGATAAAGCCATTTCTCTCTTTTGAGGATCAGATTGAGCGGCTTCGCGTTCATGGTTGCCAGGTTGAAGATTCGTCATTTGCTCAGACGGTTCTTTCCCGAATAAATTATTATCGGTTTTCAGCTTATCTTTTGCCTTTCAAGGGAAAAGACGGCGAATACAGAGAAGGAACGTCATTCAACTCGGTTTTCCGTATTTATGAATTTGATCGGAAACTACGGGTCATTCTATTTGCCGCAGTAGCCCGTATAGAGGTATTTTTACGCGCCCAGTTTGCCCATTATCATGCGGAACAATATGGTCCTCTGGGGTATCTAAGCGATACAGCTTTTCGTGTAAAAGGACATGACCACACGCGGTTTATGCAAAAGATAAATAGTGAAGTCAGAAATAACGCCAAGGTTCCCTTTGTCCAGCATCACATCCAAAATTATAACGGTCAGTTTCCGGCATGGGTTATCATAGAACTTTTTACCTTTGGGATGCTTTCCCGGTTTTATGCCGATTTACATACAAAAGATCAAAAAACTCTGGCAAAAAATTTGTTTGGACTTAATCCTAAGACTCTTGCAAGCTGGCTGCATTGCTGTACCGATTTAAGAAACAATTGCGCCCACCACGATAGACTTTATTATCGTATTTTTCCGTCATTTCCCGCAGGTCTC
>JAITCL010000002.1 GCA_031283105.1 Treponema sp.
CTAAGCCTGGCAGCATCACACAAGGTTTACGAACAAGAACCCCACTCCCCATTCCCTACTCCCTATTCCCTATACTTCCTAAAAACCACCACGCCGTTATGGCCGCCGAAACCCAGCGAACCGGATGCCGCCACGTTAATTTCGCCGTATTGGGCCTTGTTGGGCACATAGTCCAGATCACATTCCGGGTCGGGGTTGTCCAGGTTGATTGTGGGGGGATAGAAACCATCGCGGATGGCAAGTATGCAGGCAATGGCTTCGATGCCGCCGCCGCCGGCAACGCAGTGGCCGGTCATACTCTTGGTACTGGAGACTTTCATTTTATACGCATGATCTCCAAAAACCATTTTGAGCATTTTGGTTTCCGTGGGGTCGTTGATTTCCGTTGAAGTGCCGTGGGCGTTGTAATACTGAATATCTTCAGGTTTAAGACTCGCGTCGGCAATGGCAAGTTTTACCGCGTTGGCGCCGCTGGTGCCCGTGGGGTCAGGAGCCGTTATGTGATACGCATCGGCGGTGGCGCCGTAACCGGCAAACTCAGCGACAATTTTTGCCCCTCGCGCTTTGGCGTGTTCCTCGCTTTCAAGAACCAGAACACCCGATCCTTCGGCAATGACAAAACCGTCGCGGTCTGCGTCAAAGGGGCGGGACGCTTTTGTAGGCTCGTTGCAGCGTTTGGTGGAAAGGGCCTTGAGCATCTGGAAGCCGCCGACGGCAAATGCAACAACGGTAGATTCAGTGCCGCCCGCAATGACCACGTCACAGCGGCCTGCGCGAATCATGTCCAGCGCCTGACCCAGCGCATCGGTGCCGGAAGCACAGGCGGTAACCTGGGTAAAAGCCGGCCCCTTGATGCCAAACATCATCGAGATATTTCCCGCCGCCTCGTTGGGAATCATCATGGGGACGGTGAGGGGCAGCATTCGCTTTGGCCCGGCATCAAAAAGTTTTTTGTACGATTCAGTAACAATTTCAAAACCGCCAATACCGTTACCCATAACAATGCCGGTTCTGTCGGGATTGCTTTTCACCGGACGCTTGCCTTCGGTATTCGCCTCTCCCATGAGACCCGCATCGGTTAAAGCCTGCGCCGCCGCTACTACCGCCAGTTGGGTAAAGCGGGCCATTTTGCGGGCTTCTTTTTTGTCCATCCACAGCCCCGGATCAAAATCCTTAATCTCCCCGGCGATGGTGACATCGAAATCGGTGGTATCAAATTGGGTGATAGGCCCAATTCCGCTTTTGCCGGCCTTGAGGCTGGCGCAAAATTCTTCTACCGTATTACCGATGGGGCAAATAGCCCCCATTCCGGTGACAACAACTTTTCTTTCCATAATTAATTTTTCTCCTTAATTTATATAAACATCCCGCCGTCTACGGGAAGCACCTGTCCGGTGATATAGGCTGAATCATCCGAAGCCAAAAAAAGGGCGGCGTTGGCGATATCCTGCGGCGTACCCATGCGCTTGAGCGGGATTTTTTCCAGCATTACTTCTTTTACCTTGTCGGGAAGAACCGCCGTCATATCAGTTGCAATATAACCGGGCGCAAGCGCATTGACCCTCACCCCCCGGCTGGCAGTTTCCTGGGCAAGGCTCTTGGTCACGCCGATAAGCCCCGCCTTGCTTGCCGCATAATTTGCCTGTCCGCCGTTGCCGTGAATCCCCACGACACTCGCCATATTGATAATGGAACCAGCGCGCTTGCGGATCATATCCCGGCCTACGGTACGGGCGGTAATAAACGCCGCGCTGAGATTTATGTCCAGCACTTTCTGCCATTCCTCAAGCGACATTCTGAAAGAAAGGTTATCTTTGGTGATGCCGGCATTATTCACCAGTATATCAAAACCGCCGGATTCTTTGATAGCGTTTTCAATAACCCCTTCAACTGCCGCAATTTCCGAAAGGTCAGCGGTAACCCAGTGGAGCTTTCCCTTCGCTTCCGCGACACGGTTTGAAAGGTCTTCCGGCGTTTTATAATCCAGCCCCCAAACTTCCGCGCCCTCGGCGATAAACAAATCGGCAATCACTTTGCCAATTCCCCGGTATGCTCCGGTTATCAATGCTTTTTTATTTTCCAGTCTCATACTTCCTCCAGTTTTTTTATGTCTTCAACGGTTCCGGCGGCGTAACAAAGAAGCTCGCTTCCTGAATCTTTCCAAAGGCCCTGCAACACTTTACCGGGGCCGACTTCGAGACAAGCCGCAAAACCGGCGGCGGCAATAAGCGCCGCTTCTTCATCAATCCAACGGACGGGGCTGGTAATTTGGGCAAGGGCGAGTTTTTTCGCATCCGCGCCGGAAGTAACCAGCTTGCCGGTAACGTTGGAATACAGGGGGATTTTTGGATCGCTGAATTCAACGCTTTCAAGAACCGGAGCAAAGGCTTCAGCGGCATCGGCAAGCAGCGGCGAATGGAAGGGGCCGGCAACCTGCAACCGCAATACACGGCGGGCCCCCGCTTCCTTAAACCGGTTTTCCGCTTCAGTTAACGCGGCGGCAGTTCCGCTGACCGCTACCTGTTTTGGTGAATTGATATTTGCCGCATACAGGTCTTTCAGTCCCGCCGCGCCCCATTGGGCAATCAGGGATTCCACCTGTTCGGGGGCAAGCCCGACAATGGCCGCCATGCCCGGCGCTGCCGCGGCGTCACCGCCCGCCGCTTCCCGCAGACGGTCGGCGGATTTTTGCATCGCCGCGCCGCGGGCCTTTACCAGCCGGAAACAATCCTCAGCGCTGATAACACCGGCGCAGACCAGAGCGGCATATTCACCCAAACTGAAACCGGCGCAAGCGACCGGACTGTACCCCTGTTCGCCCAAAAAAGCGGCGGCGGCAAGATTTGCCAGCGTTACCGTGGGCTGGGAAACATTCGTCCGTTTTAAGGTATCCGCGTCCGAATCCCGTAGCCATGCTTCGGCATCCTTTTCAAAAATCGCCGAAGCCTGCTCAAACAGTTTTTTTACCGCCGCGCTGCCGGAACTTAAAAAATCCAGAGCCATTCCCTGATACTGGGCGCCCTGACCGGGAAACAAATACACTACATCATTTTTCGCCATAACAATTCTCCATTACCAAACAATTATATTGCCGCCATAGGTCAGGCCTCCGCCAAAACCGATGGTCATTATTATATCGCCTTTTTTGATTTTTCCGTTCCGGTTCAATTCATCCAGCGCAAGGGGAATCGTTGCCGCCGAAGTGTTGGCATATTCTTCTATATTAAGGTAAAACTTTTCAGCGGGGATTTTAAGCCGCTTTCCCGCAGCCTGTACGATTCGGGCATTTGCCTGATGGGGGACTATCCATGCAATATCATCCGCGCCAATTCCCGCAGTTTGCATCAAAGCAATTGCCGTATCGGCGACCGCCTTGACCGCAAAGTTATACACTTCCTGACCGTTCATCTCAAGGTAGATTCCCTTTTCGATGACTTCACCCGTCTTAAAGGGGTTGCGCGAACCTCCCCGCCGGAACACAAGGCTTTCCCCGCCGGAACCGTCCGCATAAAGCAAAGTCTGCACCAACCCCCGCCGCCCCGGCCCTTCACATGGGGCATCGGTTTTTTCAATAACCACCGCCCCGGCGCCGTCCCCAAAAAGGACGCAGGTTCCCCGGTCAGTCCAGTCTGTCACCCTGCTGAGAATTTCAGCGCCGATAACCAGGGCGCGCTTGCGGCCTCTGCCCAAATTCAAAAGACCGGCGGCTGTCTCCAAAGCGTAAATAAAACCGGTACATCCGGCGGTAATGTCCATTGCCGCAGCCCGATTTGCTCCCAATTTGTGCTGTACAATGCAGGCAGTAGAGGGACAACCGATAAAATCCGGCGTTGCGGTGCCCACAACGATAAAATCTATGCTTTTTGCCGCTTCCACAGCGGCGCGATCCCGTTTTTCCGTCCCCGATTCGGCATTTTCGGTAAAACCAGCCACCATTGCCAAGGCATTTTTCGCCGCTTCCAGGGCAAGATCGCTGGTTGCCGTGCTTTCATCGGCGAGATGACGGCTTCCAATCCCCGTGTGGGAGCGAATCCACTCATCGCTGGTGTCAATCCGGGCCGCTAAATCGTCATTAGTGACCCTGTTTGAAGGTACAGCTTTACCGGTTCCAATAATCTCAATTGCCATTTTAATCCATTATGACAAATTTTGTATATTTGTCATTCTCCTATGATAGCGGATTTCCTGATTTTGTCAAGATATTCTTTTGACCCAAAAGAGGGAATTTGGTTGCGGGGATCCAGTACCTAAATTCTTAGGCGCTGGACGGAGGGGGGGAAGAAAAAACAGTGCTGTTTTGATACTGGTTTTGAGATATATATGACACTGTATGGTGTATATAGGGAGTTAAGCGAAATACAATTTTGAATGTATTGAAAGTAGATATAATATTTTTGCAATTATAGTAATATATTGACTTGACAAAAGCATAAAATTAATTTATATTTTAACTATAACGGAGGTTTTTAAATTATACATAATTTAATATTTGAGGAAAATTATGGAAGGTATAAAAGTATTAAATACTGAGGAATTAAATAATGAAATTAAAAGTCTTTTCCATGAAGAAAAAGGACAATTAATAATAGTTTGTCCTTTTTTTTGTGACATGGATAATGATTTAATTGATTTATTGAAATCTTCTTCAGCAACAATACATTTTTTTTATCAGAAACCATATTATAGAAAAGAAGATAAAATTAAAAGTATAAAAAAAGACCTTTCAGATATTAATTTTATAGAAGTTGATCGTTTACATGCAAAAGCATATATATCTAAAAGATATTCAATTATTACATCATTAAATTTAAGCTCTACTACTTATAGAAATAACTTTGAAATTGGAATAATATTTGAAAATGATATTTTCAAAGAATTATATAATAAATTGATTTCCCAATTAAAAATTGTTTTAAAGGAAAATGATTATTCTGATAGTTTTTTAGAAGATAATAAAATAATTGAAATATCTTATGATGAATATAATAGAGGAAGATCACAAGGGCGTGAAGTTCTAAATATGAAATATTTATATAGAGGTATAATGGAAAAAAATGGAAAGAACTGGGTGATTGATGATGAAGACGATACGATTTATAAAAATATTTGTAAACAAATGATTCAAGAATATAAAGACTATTTTAACAATCTGTCTGAAAGTCCTTATTATAAGGATGATAAAAACATTTTACGACGGCAAACGTGGATAAATTCCGAAATGTATAAACATGGTATAGATAATATCAAATTATAAAATAATAATGCAATATTTTATTATATAACACTGTAATACTTAATAAAAAGCAAAATTGTACTTCGCATAACAGGACTGTATATGTTCCGCCGCCTATTCGGCGGCTCCAGGGTTCCGTAAAACCGCAGTTGGGCTTGCGCCTGTCTGCCGACAGGCAGGCCCTTCGTGGTGTTTTGTTCCGTTACATTTGAGGTAGGGGGCGTTATTGCGACGCCCTATTAATTGCCCCAACTGCCGTTCCGGCTGTAACTGACCGCCTACTGGCGGCGTGCAGTTAAAGTCCTGTTAGGCGAAGTTGCGTTGTATACCCTTATTTTTATTATGATTCTTTTCTCTCCCAATATTTTAATTGCATCATCATGAAGCTATATCTTCTGATAGTCTCATATTTTTTTTCAAGAGTTGTTTTACGAGATAATTCCTGTAGAAGTTGTAAATTTAAAGAAGTTTCGTTATCAGAAAAAGCATTATTATTAGCAACTGGTAATATTGAGTGTTCTCCATCAAACGATATGTCTGATAATTGAAATATTTTTTTGCTAAATACCTCATTTTCATGAAGCATTGCATAATAAATTGATGATACAAGACAATCAGTTAGTTGTATGGATAAACAATTTTTTGAATTCTTAAATTCTATTGGTTTGGCAAGATTAAAATTAAAACGGATTCTTTTTCCAAGTAAATCATTATAGAGTATCCGTTTATCTCCAATAAAATTATTTATGAAATCACCGCATGAAAGAAGAGGTTTTGATTCGTCACAAAAAACATATAATTCTTCGTTGCTTTTCTCTGCAAAAGCTATCAATAATGAATATAAACTTGTATCAGTTAAATCTAACAGCCATTTCTCAATCGGTGTTGAAAAATCAATTTCATTTTCTATTTTTTGTATGTTATTCTTGCAAAAATCATAAAAACATCTCATTGGGTTATTTTTATCTGGTTTATTTCCAGTAAAATTTAATATTGATGCTGATTTATCTTTATTGTGAATGAAATTTACAAAACTATTAAACATAGATTCGGCCGTCTTATCAGAGGTTCGAAAATTGACATATAAAAATAATGTAATAAACAAATGAAAACCACTTTTATATAGTAAGGTGTTAATATCTGAGAACACAGGTTCATATGTATATTCAAACAACTTAGCTGCCAATGAATATTTTTTATCATGCACAACATATTTTGTTCGATTTGCGAACTTCTCCCATAAAGTTTTAATTAATTCTTGACCATTATGGGTTCTAGAGAGATTTCTTCCTTTTATTTCTTCATCTGAATATCTGTAATATTGTTTTATATTTAGGAATTCATTTTCAATATTTTCTGAAGAATCAATCCCTAAATAACAAAAATAAGGCTGAGCATTATCTAAAAGATTATTTCCTGTAAAACCAGCTTCATCAAAATATAAATGTTTCATAATATTTCTACCGAATTTCAAATATATAGTGCCAACTGTGATTTTTTATAGATACT
>JAITCL010000008.1 GCA_031283105.1 Treponema sp.
TTCAGAAATGTATGCCCAATAAAGTAATTTGGGGGCTTTTGGAACAAACCTTATAGGCAGCCGCACAAGCCGTTTCCGCAGGAAATGGCTTGTGCGGTGCTTGTTAGAATTGCCCCCAAGTAATATTTTTAGGCATACATTTCTGTTATTGTCATAGTTTGCCTTAATAACCATCTGACATCGCGCGGTTAAGGTCGCGCTGGTAAAGCTCCTGATACACATAACTGCGGGTGCGAAGTTTTTCCTTGACTTCCTTGGAGAAGGGCATATACCGCCAGAATGTTCCGCGAATTTCTTTCTCAAGTTTCTGTATACCGTCGGCTTCTTTGGTCATCCACAAAATATAATCCTGAATAAAAAAGTCTTTCACATCGCCCTTGAGTTTTTGCGCGGCAAACCACTGGTAATAATGCCCGGTAATGCCCTCTTCCATCCAGTGATACGACGCTTTTTCTTTCGCTACCTGCCAGCGAAGATCCGCAACCGCGGTCAGAACGGCAACATACAGGCTCTTGGGATACATGGGGATAAAAATACGCCCCCGGCTGGTAGCCCGGTTATGTTTGTCAAAAGGTTCCCAGCATATTCCCGTATCGCCGTAGGTAGGAATCAACAGCACATAGGGAACTATACGGTTCATGCGGTTTTTGTAATAACGGCAAAATGCTTCCGGGTCAATGCTTTCAATGCGGGTCAACATGCTGATAATATTTTCGCGGAAACCAACATCATTGGGGCCGCAGTGAAAATATTCGCTGGTTAAAACCGGAAAGTGATTTCCCTGCCTGCCAACCGTCATTTTTGACGCCTGCCGTATCGTATCAAATTCGGAGTCGATTGCCTGAAAATCAACAACCGCCTCTTCATCTTCACCTTCCATTTTGTTCAGCAGAATTTGCGTTTCCGCCCGCGCCGAATAATAATCTTTGACTAAGCTTGCAAGCTCACGGTCGCTGCGCAGCATATTTTTCAGGATTTCCTGAATTTCCATAATGGTTCGTTTTTGGGCGTCGGTATAACACGCGTTAATATCATCAAAATCGTCCAGAAAAAAATGTTCGTGTATTATTTCGAGACACTCCGTCAAAGTTTGTTCCAATTCCAGGCGTTCCTGATCCTTTGCTTTCAGCAGCGCCTGTACGCCGTCAAGTTTTCCCATAGCCTTGTCATAAAGATGCCGCATTTTCATCTGGGTATTGTTCCGCGCTATTTTTACTTCATCGGTAGTCGAAGCCCGAATCGCCCCTGTTCCTACCGCTTTTAACCATTCATCAACATAATAAACCGGCTGGTTAAGCGTATTTTCTATCACCAGTTTGGAAAAAAAACTTTTGGTTTCAGCATCAATAAAATTGTGATGCAGCAAATTAAAACGGAGCATGAATTTTTTGGGCATGGGCAGCTTTCCGGGCGTTCCTCTTGCCACACCGCGGATAAATTCCCAGTAGGCGCTGATAAGCTGGGTACGGAAAACGCTGCGGTCTTTGGGGTCTTTAGCGTTGATATACTTCTGTAAAATGGCGTGAACCCGCTTGGCTATATCCCCTTCATCTGAAAGGGCTGTCTTATAGTAGTTGGGATCCGCAAAAAATTGATGGGGAACCGGTTCAAAACGCTTGGTTACTTCGGGAAACTTTTGGGTGCTGAGATCAACCCCCTGGCCCCCCATTTCCCCAGAATCATCCCCATAATCCTCATCAACTTCGGGATTATCGCCAAAACCAGAATCCAAATCATCGAAACCGTTATCTCGTGCCATAGATAAAACAAACCTCTACTATATAGTTTATTAAGGCTGCCCCAAAAAGTCAAATGGCAATCCGGCAGTTTGGCGTCAATCAGCTTTCTGGCTGCCGGACGCCGCCGGGCGCCGTTTTTTTACCTCATTTTTCGCTGTTTTTTCATATTCCAGCAATTTATGAAGCTGCTCTAGTATAAAATCCTGAAAAAATGGGTTTAATTGCTTAAAAATGTCCACAGTTTCGGCAATTTTGTAGTCCGGGGTACTGTCTTTCTCGAACATTTCCCCCTCCCCGGTACGCAGCCACGCCTCATTTACCCCAAAAGCGGAAACAATCAGCTTAACGTGCCTGTCCAGGACTTTTTTTTGTTCGATTTCTATAGAAGCCTGAAATGAAGTAGAAATGCAGATTTTTTGGGCAAAACCTTTCTGGGTCAGTTTTAAGCTGTGGCGAAGCACAACAATTCGTTGATTAATGGACATATTTCCCAATTTTTCTGAACCTTTCTTCATTATATAGAATAATAACAAAACTTTAATCTACCTAGCAAGTATTGTATATTTCTCTGAATTAGTTATTGACATATCTCTTATCGTAATTATAATATCTCTTAGAAACTATCATTTAATATGAAAATCAACATTAAATACCGAAAAGTGTTGAAAAAAAGAGGAGCTATGACCAAAGCAGAGTGGCGAATCAAAGACTTTTCATCGGGAATAAAAAAACTGAGCAATCACAGCCGAAACTATATTCGCCAACTCACTCATGTTCTGTTTTTGGTTGAACAACCGCCGGTTTATCCGGTTCCGGAGAAGAAAAATCTGAATCAGAAAAGAAAAACAGCCCGTATGGGGTGATATAAATGCCGGCGGGCATTGTACACAGAGGAGCAATTTTGATGAAAAAAATAATGTTGATTGTGATAATGATCACCGTGGGGGCCGGGCTGGCATTTGCCGAATTTGAATTCGAATTCGGAATATATGGCGGTTGGGGAAATGCTGCCGCAGCCGGACTGGCCTTACGGATGGGTTATATTACACCTGCATATAAAGTCGCGGGCGGAGATGATCCGTATATGTTTCGATGGTCGCTTCTTACAGATTTCGGCATTGGTTACCGGTATGGCAATCAAAAAATGAAGGAAGAATTTTCCTATGAATTTTCACCAAGCCCAGGTCAGACTATTACCACTACGACAGGATACAATGCAATTCCTGCTCTTGATTACAACATGGGCCTTATTACTGAATTTTATTTTCTGCGTTTTATAGGTATAGCTATTGGCGGCGGCGTTACTCCTGGTACCAAAGAATCACTATTCACACCCTATGTCCGCACAGAGATTCCCTTCCTGTTCAACAATGTAAAGCTGGGGCTTGGTTTCGATTATATCTTTTGGAAAAATGACCAACTTCCACCGGGAGTAACTATGCCGCCCGGATACCGCGCCAATTTGTTTATACAAATTCGTGGGCCAACGGCAATGAACGCGCTTGGTTTCCTGTTCTGGTGGCTTAATTAATATTAAACAACCCGTATGGGATGTTAATAAATGCCGGCGGGCTTTATACGCATAGGAGAATAATATGAAGAAAATGAAGATTATGGGGGCGCTGATTATTACCGCTATGGTACTAATCAATTGTGCGTCAACAGCCAGTTTCAAAGATGTACCGCCTTCCGCAGGTACTGCTTTTGTGTGTCTGCCAATAAATGTATGGATTGATCATGTAGATGGGGAAAGAGTTCTTTGGGTAGAAAAGACACGGCATGAAATTGCCGCAGGCGCTCATCAATTGAGTGTTGGCTTTCGCTACAGCGATGTATATACAATATATAGTGCGACAGATATAATTTTAAATGGAATATTTACGGAAGGCAAAAGCTACTATGTGATTCCAAGTGTTAAGCGCGGAAAAGTCTATCTTAACCTGGTGGAAACTTCAGAACAACCGCAAAATCAGATAACACTACCCAACTACAAAGCTCCTGCATTTTCATATACACAACCCCGTTATAGTCCTGACGGTTCCATGCTATTAGTCAATTATAAAAACATTCTATATATATATAATGTCAATGACGGTATGTTGGTTAAAACTCTTACAGGACACTCCAAAGAGGTTACGACAGGATTGTGGAGCCCGGACGGTACAAAAATCATATCCGGGGATCAAAGTGGTGCTATAATTATCTGGGATGTGTCTTCTGGCAGCGAAGTCAGATCAATAAGAGGCAATAAAGGCCCTGTTTCATTTGCAGGATTAAAAATAACCCCAGATGGCGCTAAAATACTGGGAAACGGCGGCGATATCCTTAAAATATGGGACATTAACGACGGTTCTGAACTGTTCGTATCTGAAAAAATATATCGGTGGGGTGCCAATTCATTTTTTACACTCAGTCCTGACGGACAATACTTTGCCGCAACATTTGATGATAATACATTAAGAGTATATTCTATCAACGGCGGATTACCGATATTTAGAATAGCAGGTGAAAAAAGAACTCGTTATTTTCCTTTTGAATTTATTGACGGTAATACATTAATTGCAGTTTATTGTGAACCTATAAGAATATATAGTAATCCAGAGCAAGTATCAATTGATATAAAATCAAACCGGACAACCAAATTTGAATCTGAATATATACCGAGAACCAACCTCAGCAATTATAACTATGATGGCAGTAAGGTCTTTTCTCAAAAAACTACAGTTGCTGGCAATGGGATTTATTACTTTATACAGGCAGCAGATGCAAAAACAGGTGACACAGTATCAGCATTTTCGAGTCCTCGGGTTGACATTATTAGTTTTGATGTATCGCCAGTTGAAAATAAAGTTGCGGGATTCACTCATGGAGAAGGGAAAATTCGATTCTGGGATTTTGGGTCAAGCGAAAATTAGAATACGGCGCGCGGGGTGATAGATGCCATATTCGCTAATTTAAGGTTTTTAACCACGGAGTACACGGAGTTTTAAGCCGATTTTGGCTTTTCCTCCGTGAAACTCCGTGGTTAAATTCTTACTTCCTGCGACAGCCCCAAGTCCCTTCCGGTTGAATTTTTGCACATCTGTGAATCAAGTTGGCTTTGCGGCGGGGTAAGCACCCTTCGGTTCCCCGCTCCGTTCGTCAATAAAATAGCACTTGACATTATTAAAAAGATAAGTCCATATATAATTATGGATACCAGTATACCATATATAGATAAAATAATTTCTATAATCGTTTCTTTGGCATCACCTGACCAGATTATACTTTTTGGTTCGTATGCACGGGGAGATAATACCGAGAAAAGTGATATTGATTTGCTTATTATAAAAAAAAGCCTAAAAAAAGGACGCGAAATGAGCGGTTTGATTTATAAGGCTTTTTTGGAAAATGAAATCGGGGTTCCTGTTGATTTACTTACTATTGATTATAACAGGTATATCGAATTAAATAATGAGATAGGATATATATATAAAAAAATAAAAGAAGAAGGAAAGGTTATATATGGCTCGTTATGAAGAATGGATTGAACGGGCAAAGGGCAGTCTTGAATTGGCGCAGGTAAAAATTACCCGCCATATTTATTATGAAGATTTGTGTTATCAATCTCAACAAGCCGCTGAAAAGGCGTTGAAAGGGCTTTTAATATATTATGGCGTTGAACCGGCGTTTACCCACAATATTGAAATATTATTAAAAGAAATTAAGAAGTTTACAGATATTCCGGAAAATATTAAAGAAGCGGCACAGTTGACCAATTACGCTGTTCAAACAAGGTATCCGGGTGAATATGATGAAATTACAAAAGAAGAATATGAAGAAAGCATAAAAATAGCAAAAAATTGTTTGCATTGGATTGAAAATAAAATTAATGACGGCGCAGAGCGGCGCTAATTCTCTACCATTCCCTTAGCTGATTATTTCCCGCGGGGCGCGGAGTGTCTGATACCGTTTTTGCCTATGATAATATCGCTCCGTTCGTCACAAACACGCCCTAATATTCCACAGACACCCCTGTTTTCAGCGCTCCGAACCGGCGGCTTAAACTTTCCTCGTTTTGGGGATTCTCCATGGAAAGGTACAGGGAAAAAAGCACATCGGGACTGGGCCTCCGCCCTTTCAGCATAGCCCCTATAAAACCGGTATTGTCTTTGGGCGACAGCACCGGTTTTTCGTCAAAGGGGTGCTTTCCCGCAACCCGGTCATTCCATTCTTCCATGACGTTCGTGCCCAGTTTCGGATCGGGTTTAATACTCCGGTAGAAAATGACAAATTCCTTGCCCCTTTGGTCACTGTTCAGGATTACCTTGCGGATGCCGAATTCCAGTTTACCGTTCTGTTTGTACCAGGAAGGGGCCAGAAACAATTCGGAACGGGCATTCCAGTCAAACACCTGCTTGTCAGAACTGATGGACAAGGGGCCGCTGCTGAAAGAAAAACTCTGTTCTCTGCTTTTCCATTCAAAGCGAATGTCTTTAAGAAAATCGGGAACATACTGTTTAAGGGCGATATAATTGTCCCATTCTTCAAAAGAACCGTCGTAGGCGGCAAAAATGTGATCGCATATCTTATGCAGATCCCATTCGTAGATACGGAGCAACGCGCTGTCCTGCCTGGTTGTAACAAGAACCGGCCCGCTGGGCAGGGGAAGGATATACATAATCTGGACTTCATCCTCAAAGCCGATGAGCCAATAGGCGGTAATCCATGTCCTTCCGAGCGCGTCACGGAAAGATCCGGTAGAGGAAGGCTCCCCATAAGAGAGTATCCGGTATTTGTCATTGCCCCAAAGCTGCCTGTCGGTGCGGATATTGCGGAGAATCAAATCCATGATGTACTTTTGATCGGTACAAACTTTTTCTACGGACACGGAAAGGGGTCTTTTAATTTTATAGAAGTCAAACCCGGATACCGAATTGTGAATCAACCGTCCGTCATCATCCAGGGTATAACTTTTTTTGTTCATGTTCGAAAGCGTCCAGTTATCGTCATTGGGATCCACGAAACTGACTTCGGGAAAAATTGACGAAAGGGAACTGTTAAGCAGGTATGCGTTGTTCGGCCCGGAAAGGTATTCCGGCGCTTCCTTAAAAAGCGTTGTCATGGTGTCATTGTAATAATCGTTGTAGGCTGCGCAGATTGACTGCCTTATTCCGGTGTAAGCATCCGGCAGCCGCGCCTGGAATTCAAAAATTCTGTTCAGCCTATTTGCCAGCAGCAGGTGGCGGACACCGAACTTTTGACGATAAGAAAGCTCAGACCGGCTGCCGCCCAGAACAACTTCCGACGGAACCGAATACAGAATATTTTCCCTAAGGGAGCTTACCACGCCGACAACTTTTCCGTCCGGAGTTACCAACGGCCCGCCTGAATTTCCAGGATTGCCGTCCGCCGAACTTTTTAGCAGGTTCCAGCGGCCGGAATCTTCTTCGGGAATTGTGCCCAGGATAAGCCCGTTCCGCACCACCACGCCTTCACCCAGGGCGTTTCCTATGCTGAGAACAGTGCCGCCGGTTTTGAAATTCTTTTCAAACTGAAAGAATTCATCAAAGGTTTTTCCCTTCACGGTAAAAATGAGGTAGTCCTTTTCGTTGGAACCGCCGGTAACCTGATCCACTTCGTAGACATTTCCCCGCGAATCACGGATATAGTATTTTCCGAAGACCATACTTCCATAACCCAGGTTGATCACATGGAAGGCGGTTACCAGCTCCGTTTTGGAAATAGCAAACGCCGTTCCGATGGAATAGTATTTGTCATTCCTGATAACAAAAGGAATCATATCCCAGTTCAATTCCTTCTCGTAAACCGTGGCATCTTCAACCGGTTTTTCCAGAACTACTTCAAAAACAGCGTTTTGAACCAGACTGAGGGTATCGGCAGATAAAAGTCCCATCCCCGAAGAACGCGGAACCGAGGGGCAGGATGCAACAAGGGCTGTCAATGCCAGAATACCCAATGATAGAAACGCATTTTCTATTTTTTTCTTTTCCATAAGAACCAGTGTACGCCTTTTTTTGTTATTAATATAGTGGGGAACAGGGAATGGGTAGCACGTAACAGATACCAAAACCGTTGTCCGCGAACTTCGATCTTTGCTGCCCGTTATTCGTTTATTCGTGGCGAGGCAAAACGGTGACTGACACTGTGGCGTGTCTGAACATAATCTCATTCTACTTCAAACCCGGGAAAATGCCAGAATCAGGCAATCCGAGGTACCATGCGCTTGTTCTCTGCCATTCCCTTTGCACAACTCGGTGAGTAAAGAAAATCATTGCCCTTTCAACAATCCAGCAGCCAGTCCCGGATATGCCGGTGTATTATACCCTGACGGCCAAAGTTAAATTCGTCCATTGAAAGAACATATTTGGGAAAGTTATCACGGATATTCAGTAAAGGGGCAAACTCCCGTTCAATGGTTTCGGGCGAGGCAAGCAGGTATGTCACCTGAATATAAATGGTTTCTTCGCGCCGGCGGGCGATAAAATCAATTTCGCAGTTTGCACCCTGACCAACAAACACCTCATAATCACGGCGCTGCAATTCCAGAAACACAACATTTTCCAAAAGACCGGCGATAAAATCTTTGTCGTAACCCATGAGCGCATTTTTCAGGCCAAAGTCTTCAAGGTAATATTTTTCCTGTGTTTCCAGAATACGTTTACCCTTAATATCCCAACGGCTGACTTTGCGGATAAGAAAAGCATCTTCCAGTGCATTAAGATAATTATAGATCGTTTCAGTACTCAAGCGGCGGTTTTGGCTTTTGAGAAAGTCTGAAATTCGTTTTGCGGAAAAAATTCTTCCAATATTGTCCATCAAAAAAAGAATAGTCCGCTCCAGCAAATCCGTATCACGAATACGATGGCCGCTTATCACATCTTTCAACAACACCGAGTTGTAAATGTCCTGCAAATAAGGAGTAACCGCATCGGTATTTATATTCATTTCGTGAATACCCGGCAGGCCGCCATATTGGAGATAATCGGCAAATTGGCGGTTCAGGTCTTTTTCCTGGTCTTCTCCCATTGTAGCGGTAAAATTCAGGTGTTCAGCAAATGAAAGGGGATGTATTTTGATTTCCACATAACGGCCCGCCAGCCGCACGGCAATATCGCCGGATAGCAAGCTGCTATTTGAACCGGTAACGTAAATATCGCAGTTCAAATCTATCCTGAATGAAGCGACTGCCTGTTCCCATCCCTTTATCTGTTGTACTTCATCCAGCATGATATACAAACGCTTGAGCCTCTGCCGGGATGACTGTTGCCGGGCAATATTGGCGACAAACGCATAGAGGGCATCCGCTTCCCGCAGGGAAGCCGCCCCCAGCGATTCAAAGTTGAAATAAAGAATTTGCTCCGGCGGAATACCCTGCTGTAATAGTTCTTCCCGAACCAGTTTAAGGATAACGCTTTTCCCGCTCCGCCTCATGCCGGTAATTATCTTGATAACCGGCTTGTCAATAAAGAGACGGACTTTTTCCATGTAAACATCCCGCTTAATCATTCTTATATACTGGTAAAAATCTAAAAAAATGTCAATAGATTCTCTATATAAACGTAATAACTTGTATAAATATCAGTATTTTCTTGTATATGAATAAATATTCATGTATATACATATAGATTATTATATAATAGAAATAATTAATAAAAATATAAATAGTTTCTTATATACAAGAAACTATTATACCCTAATTTCCCCTTCAAAAAACCAGCCATAATGCTATAATGGGGCAGGAGGCTTGCAATGGGTTCATGTTTTAACCCCCGGGAATTATCCGATTTTGCGCGGTATTACGGGTTTCATTATGACAGTCTGGAACCGGTATCGCTGGTTAAGGAAGTGCTTATCGACATGGAGCGGGGCTTGGCGGGTCTCAGTTCCAGTTTGCCCATGATTCCTTCGTATATAACGCCGGTGTCAAAGGTTTTGCCGGGAAAAACGGTGCTGGCGCTGGATGCGGGGGGAACCAATTTGCGGGCGAGCCGGGTGCATTTTGACGGGGAAGGCAAAGCCGTGGCGGAGGGGACGGTGAAACAGCCCATGCCCGGCACCAAGGGCAGGGTAAACGCGGGGCAGTTTTTTGACATGATTGCCGAGACCGCCCTTCCCGTGCTTGCGGGGGCATCCAATATCGAAGGGATAGGATTTACTTTTTCGTACCCCATGGAAATGCAGACCAATGCCGATGGTATTTTGCTGGCGTTCAGCAAGGAGGTTGACGCTCCCGATGTCGTTGGCAAGGCTATTGGCGCGGGGCTGCGCGAGGCTTTGGCCCGGAAGGGCTATGTATACGACGGCCCCATTGTACTGTTAAACGACACGGTAGCGACTCTGCTGTCCGGCATCGCCTCAATACCGGTGGACGGCGGGGATGCATCCGCCAAAAATGCCTATGGCGTTACCGGCGGGCCGGTTATTGGTTTTATACTGGGAACGGGCTTTAACACCGCCTACCCTGAAACCAGTATTCCCAAAATCGGTTTTGAATCAAAAGACGCCCCGCAAATTGTGGTTTGCGAAACCGGCACGTTCAATCTTCGCTATCGGGGGCCTTTAGACCGTGAATTTGACAACAGCACCAAAAACCCCGGAACCTATGCGCTGGAAAAGGCTACATCGGGGGCATACCTTGGCCCCTTGACCCTGCATATTCTGAAACAGGCGGTAAAAGATAACCTTATCCGTTTCAAAAAATCCGCAGAATTTCTTGCCCTGCCCCAGCTTGAGACGCGGATACTCAATGAATTTTCCCGCGCCCCCCTTGCCGGTGAAGGGCCGTTTGCCTCTTTTTTTGGCCTTGACGAAGGCGACGCATTGGCCGCTGTTCAGTATCTGGTCTCAATTATTACCGAGCGGGGGGCGTTATTTTCTGCCGCCGTGGTAGCCGCCACGGTGGAACGAATGCAGGCTTATTGTGAACCTTACGCGCCGGTACGCATTGCCGTGGAAGGCACGACCTACATGATTTACAAGGGGATGCGCCGCTCCCTTGAAGCCTGGCTGCACACCATGCTGGTCAAGGAAAAGCCCCGGCCCTACGTTATTGCGCCGGTGGAACAGGCCAGTCTTTTCGGCGCGGCAGTTGCAGCAAGCTGACAGCACAACGTTAAGTAATACATTTTGTTTTCCGGCTATTCAAACATATCCATTTATTCTTATTTTTTTAATCTTGCTTTAAGGCTAAAGGTAAACGGTATTTTCTTGTCGAAAAACGGAAAATGACACTGCCCGTTACTGCTATCTTCCATTCCGCCCATATCGAAATATAAAGTGTCATATTCATTAAAATATTCTATTGTCAATCCCGCTTTTGCCAACAGATTGATTATATCGCTGATTTTATACATCCAACCGTAATTGACTCCCATTTTATTTTCTGAAAAATAATCCTGCATTTCTTCATTATATTCAGGCTCTTTGATAAAATACGGGTATTTTATCTCCAGTTTATTTTCGCGTAACTTATCCTCGTCAAAGACCATATAGAATGGATGCCCGTCCAAAACATATAAAACGCCATTTTCCTTTAATAAATGTTTTACAGTTTCCGCCCATTTATTTAAATCGGGAAGCCAGCACAACACGCCTTCGGTTGTAAA
>JAITCL010000012.1 GCA_031283105.1 Treponema sp.
ACACGGGCGCATAGCTTGAGCAGGTAAACTCCTTGCCTTCACGGACAGCCTGATTGGCCGCCTGTATGTAATCGCCGTATATCGTATCTACGTCGGTCAGCATTTTGCCTATGCGGTCAGGCTGGTAGCTCGCCATAATAAACCCGTTGCTGGAGTAAATGGCCATTGCGGTAATTTCTTCTCTGGTTTTGAGCGTGTTTTCTATCGTCGGCTGTACTCCATCTATGACCAAAAGACTGCCCACGCTGCCCACTACTTCATTGTTGCGGGGGTTGATTATGGGAACCATTATTATGATCGCGTAGGTGTCCTTGCCGTTTATTGTGCGCGGTACGGGGTGTTCCACACGGGCATTCCGCGCGTTGGGGCCGGTAAGGTGCGCCATAGTAGCCTGAATGTCGCCTGACGCGCGGGCTGTTATTTTGCCTGAATCACTGACATAGGTCATGGCGTATTGTCCCGTGGGGGTAGAGCCGGTTCTTCCGATATAGCGGCTGTCCATGCCGTCAAGGGCGTTTGGTTTCCATGTAGACCAGGTGAGATAAAAGTTTGGATTCGAGGTCAGTACGCTGAGCAGCATGGCGTCGAACCGGTCTCTTCGTTCCGCCACAGGGATGTCTTCATAATCTTTCATTATGCCCGCTGTGGCATAGAGCGTCTGTAGAAAACCGTCTTCCCTGCCTTTCCAGTATTCCGCCCGGTGAGCGGCCAGAAAATTAATACTCCGCTTGCTCAAATTCACGCTTATGCCGGACGCTTCCCGCAGCAATACTACGGCCACTACCGTTACAATGACTGCCACAATGGCGATAACCATGAGGCTCAGTTTAATTTTGATTTTCATGTGGATTCCCCCTTACCTTTACGGTAAAAAATTTAATTCTCTATATATTGCAGGTTGTACAGGCAGAAATAACGCCCATAATACTATTTTCCTGTTTTTTGGCTGATTTTGTCAATTAACATGGGCTTGTCTATGAAGAAAAATAAACCACGAACCAACACGAACAACAATAAGATATGGAGCAAAAGTTCGTGGTAAAATTCAAACATATTGGACATTTTTCAACCGTTCCAGCGCGTTCTGCAGAACGGAACGGGGACAGGCAACATTCATGCGCTCAAAGCCTGTGCCGCCCTGTCCAAACGTGTAACCCGCGCTCAGCCATAATTTTCCCTTATGCGTAAGCGTCTCGTCCAGTTTTTGAGCGGGAATTCCCAATTCGTTAAAATCCAGCCACGCAAGATACGTTCCTTCCGGCTCAATAAATTTAATTTGGGGAATGTGGTCAGAAAGGTATGTTTTGAGCAATGACATATTTCCGGCAAGGTAGTCCAAAAGCTGCTCCAGCCAATCGGCGCCGTCTTCATATGCCGCTTTACAGGCGGTGATTCCCATTATGCCCGGCTGGCTTAAACCGCATCGCGCATACTCTTCTTTAAATTTTTCGCGCAGCATTTTATTGGCAATAAAAATATTGGCATGCAGCAATCCCGCAAGATTAAAGGTTTTTGACGGGGAAGTGCAGGTAACGGTTATATCTTCAAAATCCTGACTAAGAGCGGCGAATACCAGATGCCGGTTTCCGCTAAAAATAAAATCTTCGTGAATTTCATCAGCGATAACAGTAACGCCGTGGCGCAGACATATTTCGCCCATGCGTACAAGTTCGTCGCGGTTCCAAACGCGCCCAACCGGATTGTGCGGATTGCACATAATGAACATTTTTGCCTGTTTGATTTTTTCTTCAAAATCATTAAAATCTATACTGTAGCGCCCGTCGCTGTACACCAGTTCATTGACCAGTAGTTGCCGTCCGATTTTTTTTACACTCGATTCAAAAGGATAATACACGGGCTGTTGTATAACAATGCCGTCGTCCGGCTCCGTTAACGCGCGGACGGCGATGTACAGGGCGGTTACCACTCCCGGTGTAATGGTCAGCCAGTCGCGCCGGACAGGCCAGTTAAAGCGATTCTCAAACCATTTGCGCGTAACATCAAAATAACCCGCGTCCGGTTCGGAGTACCCGAAAATTCCGTGTTGGGCGCGGCGGATAAGCGCCTCCTGTACGCAGGGCGGCGTTGCGAAATCCATATCGGCAACCCATAAGGGCAGTACGTCGGCGGGCTTTCCCCGCCATGAAGGTTCGTATTTAATGCTGCAGGAATTGCTCCGGTCTGTTACGCGGTCAAAATCATATTTCATATAACGTTACCGAATGCCTGTTTAAGGTCGGCGATTAAATCGTCTGACGCTTCCAGCCCGACGGACAGACGCAGTAAACACTCGTCTATACCCCGCGCCTTCCGCTCGCTTTCGGGAATGTCGGCGTGGGTTTGAAGCACCGGGTAGGTAATAAGGCTTTCAACGCCGCCCAAACTTTCGGCGTATTTAATAATTTTTACGCTTTCCAATATATGTACCGCTGTTTGCCCGTCCCGCACGGAAAAAGAAATCATGCCGCCAAAACCGCTTGTCTGTCTGCGGGACACGTTATAATCGGGATGTTCCTGCAATCCGGGGTAATATACTTTTTTTACCGCGCTGTGCTCCAAAAGCCAGCGTACGATTTTCAGGGCGGTTTCCTGCTGGCGTTCCATGCGAATGGCAAGCGTTTTGATGCCGCGAATAATCAAAAAACTGTCAAATGGCGAAAGGCATCCGCCGGTTGTTTTTGCGATAAACCTTAATTTTTCCGCAAGTTCATCGCTTTTTACCACCAACAGTCCCGCCAGAGTATCGTTGTGTCCGCCCAAATATTTTGTCCCGCTGTGCAGAACAATATCCGCTCCCAAGAAAAACGGCTTTTGAAAATACGGCGTAAGGAATGTGTTGTCAACGATAAGAAGCGCGTTATATTTTCGCGTAATGGCCGCAACCGCAGAAATGTCCTTTACGCGCATCATGGGATTGGAAGGCGTTTCCAAAAATACGGCTTTTGTAGACGGGGTTATTTTTTTTTCTATATCACCTAACGCGGCGGCATAAGAAACTTGTACGCCGTTCTTTTGGGATATGTGCGAAAAAAGACGGACAGTGCCGCCGTAAAGGTCGTCGGAAGCGATGATATGATCGCCCGGCGCAAACAGTTCCATCAAAGCGCCAACAGCCGCCATGCCGGAAGAAAACGCCACAGCATGACTGCCCTCTTCCAGCGCGGCAATGGTGTCTTCCAAATGCACGTTGGTAGGGTTGAGCGAGCGGGAGTAATCAAAGCCGGTGCTCTGCCCCACGCCCGGATGGGCAAACGTAGCCGACGCGAATATCGGAACGGCAACCGCTCCGGTTGTATCAAACTTTTTTTCACAGCCGTGTACGCATAGAGTGCTTATATCCATAATACCCTATCTATACCATAGGATTACTATGTTTTCAAGGGGTTTATGTGTCTTACATTACAAATGCTGAACAATCAAACAAGAGATAATAAACAAGAATTCTTGCTTTACCGAAGGTTGTTTTATATCAATATCCAGAATTTCTTCTATTTTGCCCAACCGGTAAATAAGGGTATTGCGGTGAACATGTATTGCGTCCGCCGCGGCGCTGATATTTTTGCCGTTTAAAAAATAATGGTACAGGCAGTGAACCAGATCCCGCTGCAATTTGCTGCCGCTTTCCCACAGCGCAAGAATGCCGGGATGGCAGAAACAGCGCAGATCGGTTGTGACCGATAAGGTTTGTAACACATGATCCACCTGATAATCTTCATAAGAACAGATTGCCGGACTGAGCGGCGGTTTGCATTGGGCGGCGGCAAATGCGCTCTGGGTATAATAATAGCGTAAATGCAAAAAATTATTAAAAACCATGCTGACGCCGCAGCGCAGCGTAATATCTTTTTTGAGAAAATCTTCCAACTGCTGTTTCTTTTTTCCGTGCGGCTGCTGTTTGTCGGTACACCGTATAATCATGACAATATGCTCTTCGTACACGGAAACAAGCGCGTCGGGAAAAAGGGCGTTTATCTGCTTGATATCCAAAATGGATATAATGGGAATCTTTAAATCGGCGGAAGCGGCAAAGGCGACTATACAGAAATAATCGTCAAGTTTCCATTGAAACCGGTGAAGATAATTGGAAATAATATCCGCAGGAATTTCAACGCCGTCCAGCAGGTTGTCCAGCCAGTTCGCTTTATCTTCCGCAATGCGCATATAGATATTGTGGTTTTGAAAATAGAGTTTCAAAACTTGAGCAATGATAAGAACGGTTTCTTTCTGCCCGTCGGTAAACGGTTCATTCATGGCAACCATCCCTATAGCGCCGTAGAGTTTGCCGTCTATCCAAATATTTACCCCTAAAGAGGAATGGGCAGGGTCATTTTGTGTGTGAATACTAAAGATTTGCTCACTCTTTTGAGCAATATTCACGGAGATTGCGTGTATTTCTTCAGGAGTATAAAAACTGTCCAATACAAATCCGGGCCTGTGGATTTTCTCCCAAATTGTTCCTTCGGTATGTCCGGCAATAGAACCGGCGGAGCTTATAATGCCAAAATTATTATTCAAAACGATTATGGGGTTGGGCAGCTTCTGCACTGCTATATCCAAAAAAGCATCAATAGGTTTGTGGTTGATAACAGCCATGAGCAGCGAGTTATACCATGCGTCATAGGAGGCAAGCAGCGCGTTCCCTGTTAGAAAGACCTCCTCAACCGGAACGCTCTTTGGTATCTGAATAAGCGTATCGGTTTTTTCAGGCAGACTTTTTGGTATAATAGTGCCTAAAATAATAATATGTTTTGGGCATTTTTGACCAAAAACCGTTCCGGTTCTATCGCTGCCCACGATATACACATAATCGGGGTCAGTTTCGGTAAATTCAGTTGAATAATGGCAAAACCCGCGAATTTGCGCCTTTGTATCGCTTATTTTGTGTACAACAGGCTTATACCTGGAAAATCCGTCAATAATCACGCCTAAAGTCAAGTTCATTTATTGCCTCCTCATTTCGTCAGAAATGACGAAAACCAAAATGCTTTTTTCATAGTATGAACATAGGTGGTTGTGAGTCAAGAGAATACACTATTTTTTATACATTATTGATTTTAAGTTATGTAAATAGTAAAACAGCAAGCCGAGTGCGCGGCGGAAAACACGCAGTTTTTTATAGGAAGTTGTTCAGAAACTGAAGCAAAAAATCGTACATTTTCTTCATTTTTTTGGTTTTAGACTAAAGCAAAAACACATATTCGCGCCTATATAAGGTATCAATACTAAATTCTTGAATGTACGCTCATGCGAAAAAAGAGAATTTGTTGATGGTGTTTGGGGTAAAAAGGGCAAAAAAAATGTAAAGGGAGAAAGGAGCGGATATTATGAGAAACGGGATAACTAAAATCCAGAACATGATTTATGAAATTCGTGGATATAAAGTCATGATTGTATGCGAAGGGTACATACCCAAGAGCCCGTTTCGCGGGGGAGCTTTAGGGCGTTCTAAAAAATGTACCGCTGACAAGGTTTGTGGGTATGTACCCTGAGACAAATACCTTACCTAAACAACAACCTTGCCCTTTAGGGCGAGGTTGTTGATTGACAGTGACTTTGCCGCATTGTATCAGGTGGAAACAAAACGCCTCAACGAGGCGGCTAAACGTAATATAGGCCGTTTCCCGCCTGAATTCATGTTTCAGTTGACAGAGAAAGAATATGAGTCTTTGAAGTCACAAATTGTGACCTCAAACTTGAAGTCGCAATTTGCGACTTCAAGTTGGGGAGGGAAACGTAAGCTCCCTTATGCCTTTACGGAGCATGGCGTTATAATGCTATCATCTGTTTTGAACAGTAAAATCGCCACACAAATAAATATAGCCGTTGTAAAGGCTTTTATTGATATGCGGCGTTATATTGCAAAACCTGTGCGCGAAAAATTAAACAATTTGGAAAAAGTCCTGATGTTGCACATAGACGACACAAACCACAATTTTACAAAACACGCGGCAATTATCAACGAAATTATTACCAACTTGAATAATCTGATCAAAACCCCGCCGGAACCAAAACGGAGAATAGGTTTTAATACGGACTAAAAACGGCGACAACTACTATAAAGCGGTATCAGTCACCACTAAATCTCGTAATGCCAAAAATCCAGTTGATCCAATTCCATGTGAGTGGAAATATTACCGCTGGTTTTAAACTGCAATTCGGGATTTTTTACGCTGACGCGGGTTTTTTCGGGAACAGAGCGTATCACAAAAGCGTTTCCGCCGATTACTACGCCCTCGCCGATAATGGTGTCCCCTCCCAAAATGCTGGCGCCTGAGTATATCGTAACATTATCGCTTATACTCGGATGACGCTTAACGCCCTTTATGCTCTGGCCTCCTTTGGTGGACAGGGCGCCGAGCGTTACTCCCTGATACAATTTTACATTGTTCCCGATGATGGCGGTCTCGCCGATAACAATGCCCGTACCGTGGTCTATAAAAAAATATTTGCCGATTGCCGCGCCCGGATGAATGTCGATGCCGGTAACGCTGTGCGCGTATTCGCTCATAATTCTGGGGATAAGCGGCACGGACAGCAAATACAGTTCGTGGGCTATCCGGTAAACCATAGTGGCATAAATACCGGGATACGATATGACAATTTCCGCCTTGCTGTAAGCGGCGGGGTCGCCTGAATACGCCGCTTCAATATCTTTTTCCAGAAAATCTTTGACAGCCGGAATTTTGAGGATAAATTGGCGCGTTATTTCCCACGCCGTTTTATCAATAGCGTCCTGTTCGGTGTCTTTGTAGCGCAGGTCGTAACGCAAAGCGAGTCTTGTCTGCGCGGCTAAATCGTGGGAAACTTCTTCCAGCATCACGTTGAGTTTATTTTTAGCGGAACCGCCGGTTAAAACGCTTTCAAAAATTCCCGGAAACAGCAGGTGCTGCAGTTTGCCGATTATGTCGATTATGATCGTTTTTACCGGCTGTTTGGCAATATCGCGCTTCTTTTGAAAATCGTTGAGTAATTCAGCGGCAATTTGTTCAATTTCCCGGTCAATGAGCGAAGCCGAATTGTCAATTTCCATATCAAGTAAGTTCCTTCACCGCGCATACCAGTTTGTCAATTTCTTCCGCGGTGTTGTAAAAGGCGATGGTCGGGCGCACCGTCGCTTCCAGCCCGAAGCGGCGCAAAATCGGCTGTGCGCAGTGGTGTCCGGCGCGCACCGCAATGCCGTGGCTGGCAAGATGTTTGCCAATATGTTCAACGCTTGCGCCGTCCAGCACAAAGGACAAAACGCTCGCTTTTTCCGCCGCCGTACCTATTAGGCGCAATCCATTTATGCGTTTGAGTTCGCGGGTAGCGTAATCAAGCAGTTCATGCTCATAGGCGCTGATGTTGGCGATTCCAATGCCGGAAACGTAATCCAGCGCCGCGCCCAAACCGACCGCGTCGGCAATGTTGCCCGTCCCCGCTTCAAATTTGGACGGTGCGGGATTGTAGACTGTGCGTTTAAAAGTTACGTCTTTTATCATATTGCCGCCGCTCTGATACGGCTGCGCTTCTTCCAGAGCGTCCGCCTTTCCGTACAAGGCGCCAATGCCCGTAGGCCCAAAAATTTTATGCCCGGAGAACACAAAAAAATCCGCGTCCAGTTCGCTAACGTTTAACGGCGTATGGGCAACCGACTGCGCCCCGTCAACCAGAATGCGCACGCCGTTTCCGTGGGCGATGTGAATCATCTCCCGAACCGGGGTAATGGTTCCCAAAGCGTTTGAGACGTGCGTTACGGAAACAAACTTTGTCCGGCGGCAGAAAAGCCGCGCGTATTCGGACAAAATAATCTGGCCGGTATCGTCAACCGGAGCGACTTTTATTAATGCGCCGGTTTCCTGCGCGAGTATCTGCCACGGGACAATATTGGCGTGGTGTTCAAGATGGGTGAGTATTATTTCATCGCCGGGGGAGAGCAGGGGTTTCACATAACTGTGCGCAGTAAGATTGATGGCTTCCGTTGTTCCGCGTACAAAGACAATATTGTCCTTTGACGGAGCGCCTAAAAACCTGGCAATGGTTTCCCGCGCCGCTTCGTAAGCGTCGGTGGAGCGGGCGGCCAATTCATGCGCGCCGCGGTGGACGTTTGAATTTTCGTGCCGGTAAAAATACGCGATACGGTCTATTACCGCGTTGGGCTTTTGCGTTGTCGCGCCGTTGTCCAGCCAGACAAGAGGTTTGCCGTCTGCGACCTTTTCGTTTAAGATGGGAAAATCCCGGCGAATACGGTTTACGTTAAAACCGCCCGCTCCCAAAGGCGAGTTTTTATAACCACCTTCGGAAGGCGTAGCAACGGGCGCACTGGTATACGGTGCGACAACGGGAGCATACGCGGTATTAACATCGTCAGCCTTTTTTTCCTGAAATTCGGGAAAATAGGGCAATGCCCATTCTTCAAGTTCTTTGGGATCAGGCAGACCGTAACCGTTAGGAGTAATCATAGTAGTTACCCACTTCCACATCTTCAAGAACGGCTATGGCGTCCTCTGAAAGAATTGCGGCTGAGCAGTACATCGACAACAGATACGACGCAAGTCCTTTATTGTCCACTCCTCTGAAACGCACGGAAAGTCCTCTTCCCTGTTCATTTTGCAAACCTGTCTGATACAGGCCGACAACCCCGCGCTGCGCTTCGCCGGTACGCACCAGCAAAATATTGGTCTTGCCCGTTTTGCTTTTGGGGTTTTTCAGGCCGTCCACAAACAGTTTGTCAGTAGGGATTATTGGAATACCGCGCCACAGAATAAACGTGCCGCCAAAAATTGACGTGGTAGCGGGGGGAACGCCCCGGCGCGTACATTCCCGCTGAAAAGCGGCGACAGCTCTTGGGTGCGCCAAAAAGAACGCCGGCTCTTTCCACACTTTGGAAAGTAATTCGTCCAGATCATCGGGCATGGGAGAACCCGCTTTATTTCCCGGCGTTATGCGCTGAGTGTCGGGAATATTTTTCAACAGGCCGTAATCATCGTTATTGATAATCTGGCTCTCCTGCCGCTCGCGCAAACTTTCAATCGCCAAATGCAGTTGTTCTTTGGTTTGATCATACGGCGAAGAAAACACATCCTGCACGGCGGTATCTACATTGATAATGGTAGAAATCGAGTTGAGGATATATTCCCGCGGCTTGTGCTGATACTCTACGTATCCTTCGGGAATTTCGGGGCCTTTTTTTTCCGATGAGCATAAAACATCAAGCGGTGTTTCCCCTTCAACCACTTTGTTCACGCGGTAAATACCCGCGTCCAATCCTTTGAATTCCAGAAACCGCGTCAGCCAGCGCGGTGTAATCGCGCCGAATTGCGGCGGGGTTTTGGTAATGTCCGCCAGTTGGTACGCTTGCGCCTTATTCAGCGCGTTCAATTCTGTTGTTGCCATAAATTTCTCCTATTCCTCCCACAGCCATGTTGACAGATAACGCTCGCCCGTGTCCGGCAATACGGCTACGATGGTCTTACCATTATTTTCCGGACGCTTGGCGACCGTCAGCGCCGCTTCAAGAACGGAACCGGACGAAATCCCCACGATGATGCCTTCTTCCTTTGCAAGACGGCGCGCCGCGGTTCCGGCTTTTGTTTCATCGGTTTGATAAATCTCGTCGATGACGGACGGATCATACACCTGCGGCTGGAAACCCGCGCCAATACCCTGAATCTTGTGCGGCCCCGGCTGTCCGCCGGAAAGCACCGGCGATGCGGCAGGTTCCACGGCGACAATTTTAATACTCGATTTTTTCGATTTCAAAAACCTTCCCGCTCCGGTCAAGGTTCCGCCCGTTCCCACGCCGCCGACCACAACATCAACCTTTCCGTCGGTATCATTCCAAATTTCCGGCCCGGTGGTTTTTTCGTGTATCGCGGGATTGGCGGCGTTATTGAACTGCTGGGGAATGAACGAATTGGGAGTAGCCGCCGCCAACTCTTCCGCTTTGGCAATTGCCCCTTTCATGCCTTTGGCCCCCTCGGTAAGCTCCAACTCGGCTCCCAGCGCTTTCAGCAGTTTGCGCCGCTCAATGCTCATGGTCTCCGGCATGGTCAGAATTATCCGGTAACCCTTGACCGCCGCCACATAAGCCAGCCCGATACCGGTGTTACCGCTGGTCGGTTCGATAATAACCGTCCCTTTCTTTATTTTGCCCTCTTTTTCGGCAGCCTCAATCATCGAAAGCGCAATGCGGTCTTTGACGCTATGCAGGGGGTTAAAGCTCTCCAATTTGACATACACGGTCGCCCCGCTTTCATTAAGTTTGTTGATTTTAACCAGCGGCGTATTTCCGATAAGATCGGTGATTTTCTCCACTCTTGCCATAATGTTCTCCTCTTGACTAAAATTCAGTAATCATATAGGATTACTATGTATAGAATGGTCTATATTTAATAATTTGTCAATAGGGGCTATAACAAAAAAGGAGGAAAAGAATGAGCGTCAAAATCAAATTGATTATAGTAATGACCGTCATTGTGGCGGTCGTGGCCGGAGGCATTGTTCTTATTGAGCTACAACAGGTATCCGGCATAACCAGGAATCTAAGCAGCCAAAGTACGGCTTATATTGCCCGCCAGCAAGCCCAATACTGGAACGGGTATATGGGCGGCTATATGCGGGTTTTGCGTACTGCGGCTGGTTTAATGGGTCATTTTGAAGAATTACCGGCGGGGGAACGGCGGAACCGGTATGAAGAAATGCTGATTTCTATTTTTGAGGATCAGCCGGATTTTATCCGTATGTTTACCGTCTGGAAGCCGAACGCCCTTGACGGTATGGACGCGCGTAACATAGGCAGAATCGGCTCAACTGGAACGGGGCAGTTTGCTTTTGATTTAGGAAGGGAAACAGGTCGAATATCAGCGTATATTCCCGGCTCCGTAGTTCCTGCGGTAATGGAGCATATTAACGGCCCCAACACGCGTAAAGATTCGGTAGATCATCCCGTTCCCGTTACGGTATTGGGAAAAGAAGTATACGCGGTCAGGATTTTTGTCCCCATTATAAATAAGAGCAACGGTGAAACAGTCGGAGCCGTCGGCTGTCTGTTGGATATTGATTTTGTACGGCTCGGAGCAGAGGCGGCTATCATGGAATACGGAGAAGTTTCCTCGTTGTCCGTTTACTCAGGCAACGGGTTTATTATGGGGAGTTACAACCCCGAACGGATAGGGAAGATGCTGATCGACAGCGAGACTCAATTCGGCGAATATATATCCATCGCCAACGACGCTGTTAATCACGGGCGGGAATTTTGGTGCAGCGGTTATGATCAACTGTTAAGTACGACTCTGCAAATAGTTATGGTTCCTGTTGCCATAGGGAATTCGGACACGACATGGTCGGTAATGGTTGGTACGGCGGAATGGTACGTTTTGAGAGATGTCACCGCGATGACGCGGTTTGCCATTACCCTGCTGATAATGGCACTTATAATAGCGGTGGTAATTATCAATATTGTCCTGTCGGCAATATTGACGTGATTTTTATTAGTTAAAGAAGTTGTTCGGTCTGACCACATAGCTTATATGGTCAGGTCATTGGTGTTTTTTAGAAACTTCAGTTTCTGAAAAACTTCCTAAAAAAACAGTTTTGAGGCTGTAAGCCGAAAAACTGTAAGAGATATTGAGGAAACCAACCGGGTTTCCTCAATATCTCATTCTTCCCACAGCCATGTTGAAAGGTAACGCTCGCCAGTGTCCGGCAATACGGCTACGATGGTCTTGCCTTTGTTTTCCGGCCTTTTGGCGATAGTCAGCGCCGCTTCAAGGACAGCGCCGGACGAAATCCCCACGATAATGCCTTCTTCCTTAGCAAGCCGCCGCGCCGTGTTTCCGGCTTTTACCTCATCGGTTTGATACACTTCGTCGATAACGGAAGGATCGTACACTTGAGGCTGGAAACCCGCGCCAATGCCCTGAATTTTATGCGGGCCCGGCTGACCGCCCGAAAGAACCGGAGATGCCGAAGGTTCCACCGCAATTACCTTTATGCCGGACTTTTTGGACTTTAAGAACCTTCCCGCACCGGCAAGGGTTCCGCCTGTTCCCACTCCGTCAATCAGAATATCAACCTTCCCATCGGTATCCTTCCAGATTTCCGGGCCGGTGGTTTTTTCGTGTATAGCCGGATTGGCGGGGTTATTGAACTGCTGGGGAATGAACGAATTGGGGGTAGCCGCCGCCAGCTCTTCCGCCTTGGCTATCGCGCCCTTCATGCCTTTTGCTCCCTCGGTAAGCTCCAACTCCGCCCCCAACGCTTTAAGAAGTTTACGCCGTTCGATACTCATCGTTTCCGGCATAGTCAGAATTATACGGTAGCCCTTAACCGCCGCCACAAAAGCCAGCCCAATCCCGGTATTGCCGCTGGTCGGCTCAATAATAACCGTCCCCTTCTTAATTTTGCCGTCTTTTTCGGCAGCTTCGATCATTGCAAGCGCGATGCGGTCTTTTACGCTGTGCAGGGGGTTAAAACTCTCCAATTTGACGTACACGGTAGCTCCGCCTTCGTTAAGTTTGTTAATCTTAACCAACGGGGTATTCCCGATAAGATCGGTAATTTTTTCTACTCTTGCCATAATTATCTCCTCAACATACTCAAAATTCAGTAATCATATAGGATTACTAGGTATATAATGGCTTATAATTTTTGATTTGTCAAGAATAATCATTTCGTAATTATTTTTCTACTCAAAACAGATGATTGTCCAGCAAAAAAGCTTTTAATTATACTTTTGCTTATGAAAGTATAATAAGAATGGTATAATGTAATTCTTATTATACTTTTACTTGTTAAACTATAATAAAAAGAGTATTATTAAAGCCTTATTATAGTTTTAGGGAGTGTTATGACGGACAGATCGGGAACATTCAAGACAAACCTTTCCGGAGAGGCGGCATACCAGTCGTTTGCACCCTCTCCATTGCCTCCCAATCCGCCCGTAAAGCTGAGCGGAGAAACGGTTGATTTGCTGGTAAGGGCAAACAGGCAGCTTGCCCTGCTGGAAGGAATTTGGGCAAGAATTCCCAGCGTAAAACTTTTTATTACCATGTATGTCCGCAAAGAAGCGCTTATGTCTTCCCAAATAGAGGGAACTCAGGCAACCCTTGAAGATGTGCTTGATCCGCTTATAGACAAAAACGCCAACCGCGATGTGGCGGAGGTGGTAAATTATATCCGGGCGGCGGATTTTGCCGTTACCCGCCTTAAAAAACTGCCCCTTTGTAACCGGCTTTTACGGGAAACCCATAGCGTGCTTTTACAGGATGTCCGGGGCAGGGAAAAAAGCCCGGGGGAGTTCCGTCATTCGCAGAATTGGATTGGCGGGCAGGGTAGCACGATTAAAAACGCCTCCTATATCCCGCCGGAGCCGCAGGACATGGTACAGGCGATGGACAAGTTGGAAGCGTATATCAACGCCAGTGATAACATCGATCCGCTTGTTCGCGCCGCGCTTATCCATTATCAATTTGAAACGATTCACCCTTTTCTTGACGGTAATGGCCGTGTAGGGCGGCTGTTGGTTATTCTTTTTCTTTTGGAAAAGGGAATCCTTTCCGCGCCAACGCTGTATATTTCTTA
>JAITCL010000041.1 GCA_031283105.1 Treponema sp.
CCCATAGGCGAACTGTTTACGCATAAATTACTCGGAATTGTTTTATTGGCTGCCGCGCTTTCTTATCTGCGTATGAGCTGGAAAGATATTGGATTCAAATGGAAACAACTGCCGCGCGGTATTCTTACAGGGCTTGCGATAGGCGGGACCGCGTATGTTACCGCTTTTGTCGCGGAAATAGTCATTACGGCAATTCAGGGTAAATCGCCTTCACTGCAATTTTATGTAACAAATTATGATATGACGGGCAACTCCGCGTTAGGCGGCGGTGTTTTGTTTATCATCATTTGCATTATTGGAAATATCATAAATGTTACAATGGAGAACGGCGTCTTTACAGGATTTATGATCACTGTTGGCAAAAAACGCCATTCATTTTTTATTGCCAATGGTTTTTATTCTTCTTTTTTGTTTGGCCTGTGGCACAGCGTTATGCCTTTACGAAACTTTGTTGACGGTAATATGGCATTATCAACCGCATTCATGGCGGCTTTCATGCTGTTTTTTAGCAGTTTTCTTTTTTCGATACAAACCGGAATGCAGTATGAACAATCGTCTTCGGTGTGGGATGCTATGACCGTACATTTTATCAATAATGCAAGCGCAAATATGTTTCACGTTGTTTTTCCTGACGGCGCGGAAAGTACGCCTGTTATGCGTATTGCAATCGCGCAGGTTATTATGTTCACTATTGTTTTGATAAGGTATTTTTCATGGAAGAAACAAAAGGAAAGTACATTGGACTTGTGAGACAATCCGGTTGGTTGGCGCGGACGGCGCTACAATTGCCACCTTTCGCCGGTATCGCTTTGCATGATAGCGACGCCTTTTTCAATGTCCAGTACCCGTACCTGCAGGCGGCGTATGGCGCCGCTTCCGGTTATGCCGACAACAACAATGGTATTTGCCCCCGCGGCATTGCCGATGCTTAAAAAATCATCGTCGCTGACGTAACCGGACATTTGGAATTTTTGTTCCGCTTCGATTAACGCGGCATTCTGCCGGTCAACAACGCGTATTCCTTTCCGGATAAAGGCGGCGGTTATGTCGTCAACAACTGCATCCGCCAGAGAGTTGGCAGCGGCATTGTTATAAACCCACACCCGCGCGCCTGTGGGAAGAACCTTCTGAATTTCATCGCTTGCAAAGGCGGCAACCCGTTCTGTCTGACTGCGGTCATTGGCATATTCGCTGGCAAGCGTCGCCTGATCCTGTAAAATTTTATTCAGCCGGGCAAGAACTTCCCGCGCACGGGGGTTTCCCGTTTCATCATAAACCTGCCGCATAAAGTTAGCCGCAATCTGGGTATCTCCGAATGTCTCATGGAGGATAGACGCGTTTTCCGCCGCGGCGAAGCTGCTGTACCGCTCATAAATTCCCAGATAGGCTTCAAGGGCGATTTTATAATTTCCCTCTTTCACCTGGGCAAGAGCGTTTTTCATTTCCGCCTGCAAAACTTTATCTTTTGACTTATCTGTTGCTAAAGTACGGTTTTCAATGGCGGTATACGGGGCAATATCCCGGCCAAGCCAACCAAGCTGGCTGTTAACAATAGACCGCAGAAGCTCGGCGGCGGATTTAAGATCGCCGCTGTTTTGACTGGAACTGCTGTCGCTTCCTCTTTTGGAAACCGGCCCGATAAGGCTTCCGTCGCGCGAGCGCGTCAGGGAATAGGTAAACTCAATTTCCGCATCCCGCTGATAAGTAGTATAATATATTGTTTCGCCGTCCTTGTTTTTGTATTGTCCCTGACTGCTGCTGTCTTTTGAGTTAACCCGCGTTATCCGCCCGGTAAATAGGGCGTCCACATGGTTCTCGATACTTTGGTTATCCTTCCGCAGACGCTCAATTTCTGAAGGGTCTATCAGGGTAAAATAATTCATCGCCTGAATTCTGTTAGTTGCAACTGTTGTGGCGTGTTGGGCCATCTCTCTATAGACTCTGTCAGGGGAAGCGGCTTCAAAGGGCATAATGGCGATGCGTTTGATGCCGGCGGTATTCAAGGACGGCGGACGCTGTACCCTTAATTGAACCGTTGTCGCGCAGGCTGAGAAGATTAAAACCAGCAGCGCTGTGGTTTTCAAAATGTCTTTGTGTGTCATAACGGCCTCTCTTTGTTTCAGTATACCATTTTATCTAAACCAATTTATTTTTAAACTTTCTCTCTTTTCAATCTTTTCGAGATCATTATGATCTGATGTTACCAATATTCCTTTACCTATAATACATTCCGCAACGGCTATTGAATCTCCCAATGGAATTTTATATTTCGATTTTATTCTTCCAGCCTCATTAAACACGTCTTCTTTTAATCCTATAATAATTTCTATGGGGAATTCTTTTAATTTTTTCATTGTCCTATTGGCTTCATTCTGATTATAAACATTACATACTTTATAATATACCTCCAGCAGATTGATTTGGTTTATTTTTACCGTTATATCTCCATCAACAGCGTCCTGAATTATCTTTTTTACATTTTCCGCCCCGGGTTCGCCTGCCAATAATGCTATTAATGCACACGCATCCAAAATAAAAACATTGCTCAATTTTCCATTTCCTTTTCAAATGTTTTTTCTCTTATAAAATCTTCAGAAGACAATTTTCCATCATTAAACATGCCAAATAATTCATTTACATTTGGGTTAATTTTGAGCGGGGATAATACTATATTACCGTCTTCTTCAAACATTCTTATTTTTTCAGAATGAATATAAGAAATTATAGGTTCCGGCAATATTTGCCGGTCAATTACCATACTTTGCATATTTTTTCTCCATATGGTTCAATATAAACCGTTCATAAAATAGTGTCAAACTATGATTTTGTTACCTGTTCCTTATCTTACCGGTTAATCCGCAGCCAGTCTGCCAGGCGGCGCTCTAACGGGGAAATTTCCTCGCTGTCCGGCTGCCGGGCGCGGTCATGCAGGTAGGGAAGTATGACCCGTTCTTTCAGGGTCATCCAATTGATGGGAAGTACGTTGGCGGGTGAAAGAAATTCCGCCGGGGGCATGTGCCCCAACAGGCCCTGGTAAAACTGGGGGAAAACCTGTTCGGTAACCGGGCGCATGGCGGAAAAGCCCCCGCTGATGCCGAAGGATGTTTCAGCTAACCGGTTTTGACGGCTTTTTTCAAGAAGACCGCGCTGGGTATCCGCGCTGAAAAACCAGCGGAGGAAAGCCTCGGCGGCTTTGGGCGCTTTGCCTTTTTTGACAAGGCCAAGATAGACCGTTCTTTCGGTCAACGGTATGCTATCCCCCTCGGCAAGCCAACGGAAATCAAGGTTGTTCTGCTGGTCTTCCGCCAGAATAAAAAAACTGCCGCTGTCCATGCAGGTAAACAGTATCCGCCCCGAAAGGGCAAGTTTTGCCGGAGGGTTGTAAAAATACTTGAAAGTAAAATCATCAACCGCCTGAATACTGGTATTGGCTTCGCGTACCCAGTCGTAGGTAAAACTCATCGCCTGTTCAAGAGCCGGAGAATCCCATGCAACCGGGTCAGCCTCTCTGAATGAAGCATTGTACAACGCCGCCGTGATATACAGAAAGTTATCGTCCCATGAGGGAGAAAAACCCATCTTGGTATATACGCCCCTGGTTTCGGCATTAAAATTTTTCCCCAGCTTTTTCATCTCGTCGAATCCAATGGTAAAAGGACTGGAAAGCTGTCCCCCCTTGTCGCGGGCAAAGATCACCATCGGGGCATTAAATGATACCGGCAGCAGGTACTGTTTTCCGTCAACATTTCCCAAGGATAACAGGCGCGGGTAAAAATCATTGTGAAAAGAGGTGTTTTTCTTGTACAGACTGTCCAGCGGCCTGAAAAAAACCCGCGCCGAAACGCATTTCAGCCAGCTTCCCGCAACAATGTCGGGGGTAGAGACGTTTTCTTTCAGTTTTTGGGCGGGAAAGTCATAATAACGGGTTTCAATTTTGTATTGATCCTGAACCGCGTTAAAATATTCTCCATAAAAAGCGAATTCAGGCCGATCCGACCAGAGTATGGCAGTTTTATTCCTGCCGGAAGAGCAGGAAACGGCGCTCAGAGCCGCCCATGCCAGCAACAGGGGTAAAATTGGCCGTTGTTTACTAATAATCCTCATTTTCCCTTTCATTGCTTGCAATCCGTCCAAAAAACATTATAATTTAAGAGAAGATATTTGTAAATTGTGTCTGTTAAGGAGGCATTTTGGAACAGATAAAAGATGCTCAAATTATGCGCCTCATTGAACGTGTTGGCGAGCATTACAAGACTAATATATCAAACCGCTATGTTCGGCCTGCCCTTTTGCAGTTGCAGTTGGACAAGACAACCTGGGATCATATTGAAAGCCTGACTGAAAAATTTGAGCAGTACCGTTACGAGGGTTTTCACCTTGACGAGTTGTACCGTCAAATTGCCTCTACGGCGCGGTTTGTTGCCGCTACCCGCCGCGAAGTTGCCCCTTCCCTCAGGTACCGCCTGAGTGACGGAGGTTCAAGCGGCCCGGACAGGGTGCTGCGGGACATGGCGGTAAACACTTTTTCCTCTAACCTGGAACTTTTTGCCAAGCTGCTCTGCGAACTGTACAACAAGGTTAAGGACATTGATGCGGCAAACGCAACCAACAAGCGCCCCTATTACGAGCAAGCGCCGGAATTCGGCGATCTTGACGATTTGATTTTGAACGGTTGAGGAAAATGTTTTAAAGTTAGATGAGAAGAAATTCTCACCACGGAGTCTTGATGTCCAATCATTCTTCCTTCGTGGTGAAGATTATTTTTTCTCATGCGCCGCTTGACATTCCCTGCCCCTGCGTGTGATAATTTCCCCATGAGCCATTACAGAGACAGACAGACAGACAGACAGACAGACAGACAGACAGATAGATAGATAGATAAAGTAAATGAAGGTATTTTATTAGGAAAAAGAGCAATCCATCGCACTTGATGACGGACACACGCTAACTGACCTACAAGATTGGATGAAGCTGGCTTTTCTGCCACGCCGTCTCATCCCGATTCGTTGGATCCAGTCACAAAATGTCGAAACAGTGATATTAAAAACAAGTGATCACG
>JAITCL010000043.1 GCA_031283105.1 Treponema sp.
GGCGCGCTTTCTATCAGGTGCATAAAAAAATGTTTTACACGTTTTTCTAGCGATACCATGCCGTGTATGGTTTGCGGTTCTTGTTCGGCAACAAGTTTATATACTTGCTTTTCAGGTTCGGAAAACTCAAGTTTCCAATCAAAAAGCCAGCCGTTCTTTTTGGTTGCTTCTTCCAAGTCGGCTTTTGTTACGGGCAATACAAGGGTATCAAGCGTTTCGCCTGTGTCGGCGTTTTCGATTGATTCGGTGATTTTGTCTATTTCAAAATCAAGTTCCATGCTTATAATATACCGCTTTTAGTAACAGGGAACAAGGGGCGCAGTGCCAGTCATGATGACAGGCACTGTTGCGTGTCCGTGTTATTCTGCATTATAAGGCAAAGCATCACCGCCGTCATTCATTGCCGTAACTGCGTCAAAAACCTTTTGCTGAATGTCCGATGGACTACTTTTCAAATAGTCGATATGAAAATATATCGTGCTTTTATCCAGCGCTTTTATCTTGTAAAATGTTTCTGGATTATCTACATATATGGTAACGCCACCGTCCACACCAAACACAGTTCTAAATCTGTTCCTTTGCGGACCAGAAGTTGCAACATTATTAAATGCGCCGTTAACCGCTTCTTCAATTATAGTGATTATGCTTTTATTGTCCACTTTTACGTTTTCCAAGTCTGCGCTTCCGCAAGCAGTGCGTGCATCTTGAATGGAAACATCAACTTTATGGGCATCTGCGAGGGGGGAAAACTGATTTCAATTTCCATATAGCGCTTGTAGATTTATGCCCAATAAAATTCTTGCTTGTGCAGTCAGGCTGGCTGGGTGATGTAAAAACAATCTCTGGGAATTCCCCGTCGGAAGAGACTTCGCCGCTAATCTTGATGATAGCTCACCGTTTTGTTTGGCGAAGGCTCTGTAGGCGGATTCTCCCAGAGTTTTTACAGCACACAGACAGCCTGACTGCACAAAGAATAAAATCTTTAGGCATACATCGTACTATCACTACGGAGAAGGAGTGTATAGGTGCGAGGGGTTTTTGGGGGGAGAGAACAAAGGAAAAAAAATGTCTACAGGGTAAGAGAGATTAGGCGTTTGGCTGTGCCATCTGGTTTTCGTTGTATTTTTCCCAACGTTTTTCACGCCATATACAGATACAAGCCAAAACAATGAGAGGAACAGAACAAACTGCCATAAATACCACTAACCACATAATTACCCCCTGTTCTTTTTCCTTCAAGTCAATATCAGGCCGCCTTCCCCAAATAGCATAAAAACAATACTGCCTGCCGCTATTAAAACGTTCTGCGGCAATTCGCCTTTTAATATGCCGCCCAAAATGAAACTGGCAAACGTCAATTTTGCCATATCCAGTAATAACTTTCCAAGATTATCCCAAAAATCCAAGTTTGGCTGTATCGGCTTTTCCTTCATGCCTTTATTGTACCATTATTAAACAGGCAACGCAAGCTAAAGCACGGTAAATGTAAGCGGGGGGATATGGCTTTTGGGGGACTTCATGTACCGCCGTTATATCCTGAGTCTTTGTACATGGTGATACGCCGCGCTGCGCAGTTGCTTTACCGCATTATCCCTCAGATAATCGTCAAACGGCATCATGCGGTCAATGCAGCCCGCGCTTTCATTTTGGGGCAGAATCTCGATGATGCGGTTGGCGATTGAATTGATAAATTCATGGTCATGCGAGTTAAAAAGGATAACGCCGGGAAAGGCGGTAAGGCCGTCGTTGAGGGCGGTGATTGCTTCAAGGTCAAGGTGGTTGGTCGGTTCGTCGAGGATTAACACATTCGCGCCGGAAAGCATCATTTTGGCGAGCATACAGCGGACTTTTTCGCCGCCGGAAAGAACGTTGACCGGCTTCAGCGCCTCATCGCCGGAAAAAAGCATACGCCCCAAAAAACTGCGTACATAGGTGTCGTCCTGATCCGGTGAGTATTGTTTCAGCCAGTCGGTTATCGAAAGGGTGGAACTGAAAAAGGCGGAATTTTCTTTGGGAAAGTAGGAAAAAGCCGTGGTCTGCCCCCAGGAACATTCCCCGTTTGCCGGTTTTTTTTCACCGGCAATAATGTCAAATAATGCCGATTTTGAGCTATGCTCAATTCCTACAAAGGCGATTTTGTCGCCCTTGTTCACCAGCAGCGAAAAATCTTTTAACAACTCCGTTCCTTCAAAAGAAAAATTGACTTTTTCCGCCCGCAGTACATTGTTGCCGATTTCGCGGTCGGGCTTAAAACCAACATAGGGAAATTTGCGGCTGGTAACCGGCACATTGTCAAGGTCGAGTTTTTCCAGCACTTTTTTGCGGCTGGTGGCCTGACGGCTTTTGCTGGCGTTAGACGCAAACCGCTGAATAAATTCCCGCAGTTCCTTTGCCTTGTCTTCATTTTTTTTCTGCTGATCCCGCGCCTGCCGCTGGAGTATTTGACTCATCTGATACCAAAAATCGTAGTTCCCCGAATAGGGGGTGATTCTGCCGTAATCTATGTCGCAGACATGGGTACAGACCGTATTGAGAAAATGGCGGTCGTGGGACACTACAATCACCGTATTGGGAAAATCAATGAGAAAATCCTCCAGCCAGGAAATTGATTCCAGATCAAGCCCGTTGGTCGGCTCATCCAACAGCAGAATGTCGGGGCTGCCAAACAGTGCCTGCGCCAAAAGAACGCGCACTTTTTTGGTTTCATCCAGTTCCGCCATTAATTTGCCGTGGTCTTCCTCATCCAGACCGAGGCCGGAAAGCAATTGCCCCGCCTGCGCTTCCGCCTCCCAGCCGCCCAAATCGGCAAAATCCGCCTCAAGTTCGCTGGCACGTATGCCGTCCGCTTCCGAAAAATCTTCCCGCGCGTAAATTGCCTCGCGTTCTTTTTGTATGGCGTGGAGTTTTGGAAAACCCATGATGACGGTTTCCAGCGCCGGATATTCATCAAAGGCAAAGTGGTCTTGTTTTAATACCGCTATACGCTGGGCTTTGCCTATCGAAATTTCTCCCTTGTCATGTTCGGTTTCGCCGGAAAGAATTTTCAGAAAGGTCGATTTTCCCGCCCCATTTGCGCCGATTATCCCGTAACAGTTGCCGGGGGTAAATTTAAGGTTGACATCCTTGAAGAGCGTACGCTCTCCGTAACTGAGGCTAATATCGATAACAGTTATCACTTATACTCCATTTTTATCGGAGAGGGGGGATTCGAACCCCCGACAGCCAGTTCCCAAAACTGGCGGCTTAACCACTGGCCTACCCTCCGTTACTGTATTTCTCGTCTTACTATAGCAATAAAATCACCCTGACTCAAGGTGAAGAAAGCGATACCGATGCAGCGCGGGAACTTTACTTTTATTTGTTTTGTTTGTATACTTTTTTCATGAAATCTTTATCGTGTGCAATTCTGGCTGGCGTTGCTGTTTTTTTCATGCTGGGTTGTAAAACAACAGTTGATTATGCCAAAAAGTATCCCAATATGGTAGCAAATGTGGATCCGATTTCCGCAGGAACCATTGAGGCCGAATTTGACCGGATTTTCTCATCGAAACTCGACAAAACTGAAATTGGAGTTGTTTTTGATCCCCGCCTGAATGCTGCTGTGCTTGAATTCAAATATGAATTTGTCCAGTGTCGGCAATTTTGGGATCAAGCGGCTCGACAGCAGTTTGTCACGGCGCTGGAGCTTTACAAGACAAACTACACGGAGCGAACCCTTATCAACAAGTATAAAAAAACCAGGGCGATCTACGGAAAAGCAAAAGGGCGGCTCGAATGGGAAACTTTCAAATATGCTCAAACCCGCGTTGGATATTCCGACATAGAACTTGGTTACCGTTTTATGGGGGAGACGCCTTTTTTCTCAGCCGTTATGCGGTCAGCCAAAGAGGAAAAAAGTAACGGAAACAGTTCCCGTCGGCTTGACTCTCAACAAATCAATATGTACTTCACCCGCGCTCAGGCTGATGACCTTGTAAAACTTTTCGATCAGTCTTACCTTATGGGACTTTTGGAAAATAATGACAGCCTGAAACCTGAGAAACCGCTTGTCGTAGATTCCTACCATGAATTTGGAGATTGAGTTTGAAACTCTCGTTAAAAAGATATTACTTTGTAGCTTGACAAATTTTTCGTAAAAAGCTATATTTAAGTGTACATTCCCCTGTAGCTCAGCTGGCAGAGCAAGTGGCTGTTAACCACTGGGTCCGTGGTCCGAATCCGCGCGGGGGAGCTAATAAACGCACCCCGTTAAGGGGTGTAGATGAGTAAACCCCAAACGCTCCGGCGCCACGGCAGCTATCGGCACCCGAAGGGTGTCTTTTGATAAATTTAACACGCCGTAAGCCCCAATAAAATTTGCTGTTTTGGAAAAAGCAGAAGATGCTTTAGCATCTTCTGTGGGCGTAGTTTTCCACGACGAGTAAAAGGAGGCGAACTTTAGTTCGCCGTCCGCGCCGCGGTCAAACAGAGGTATGCAACACTTTCCCAAAAAATTATAAATAGCGACCTTTTCCCATCACTTATAAAAGCGCCCCGTTAAGGGGTGTAGATGAGGAAATTCCAAACGCTCCGGCGCCACGGCAGCTATCGGCACCCGAAGGGCGCTCCTACAGTCTCTCTTTCAGCCCCGGCAAAGTTCCAGCGCAAAACGGACAATCTGTTCGTAATATTCGGGCGTTAGGCGTAAGTGAGTGTCAGCCGGGCTGTTGAGACAGCGCCAGGTTTCGGGGATAAGCTCGCGGACGGTGGAATTGTGCATTGAACCGGAAATCAGTAAATCGGCGAAGTCAGGTTTATCACAAAGCAGCAGCTCAAAAGGGGCGGCTTCATTAGCGGGCAGCATGGTAATGGTCTGGACGGGAATACCCCCCTGTAAAAAACCGGCGTCATCGGAAAAGGGAGTGGGGGCCAGTAATATTTTTTTGAAACGGAGGAAACGGGCGGTGTTAAGGGCCTTTTCCCTTAAATTGGTGATTGTCTGGCTTGCGCGCAGGAAGCCCGAACGCTTGTTTTTTTTCAGTAAATAGTCAACGGTGCTGGAAAACACAAAAGTATCGCCGGTGCCGCAGGCGTCAAAATTAAAAATCCGGGCATTGCTCAGCCCCAGACCGCGGAGTTTTTTTGCCAGACTGTATGATCCCTGTTTTTGAATCCCCTCGCCGGTTTGCAGTTCTTCCTTATCGGTAAAAATTATTATCCAATTATCAAACCTTTGTTCGCCCAGCCTCAGCGCTGTTTTAAGCAGTTGAAAAACCGCGGCGCTGTTGTCATTGGCGCCGGGACTGCCCGGCGCACGGTCATAATGGGCGGTCAGTATAACCGGACTTTGCTTCCTGAAAGGGAATGAACCGCCGGTAGAGGGTTTTATATTTTTTCCTTTGGGAAAAATAAAAAAATGGCTGTTCCCTTCGATGGGGATAACCACAGAATTGAGGCCCAATTTTTCAATATGCAGGGAAAGTATTGTGAAGCGGTCGGCATCCGGCGCGATAAAATCAAAAAAAACCTCATAAGGGCTTTCTTTGGCCCAGTTACGGTCTGCCTTTTGCCCCATGTTTTTTACAACTTTCGCGCTTGGAAAAAATGCGACGGAGAATCAAGTTCTTTTTGCGCCTGAATTATGCGCAATTCCATCGGCCCAGGTTTAGTTTCGCCGCCGCTATACGCCTGCCAGCTTGCCTCAATAATGCCAAAAATTGACGCGGTGCAGAGTTCCAGCGTTTTTTTGATGTCGCCTGTTTCCAGATAACGCGACAAAAATACCGAAGCGGTTATGTCGCCGGAACCCGCCATGCCGACGGCTATCGGCAATTCCGGCGTGCTGATCACATACATTCCGCTCTTGTCCGATGCCAGCATCTCTATTTGCCCGCTTTGTGCGCCGCTGTTTGCGCCGCCGCGGAAACTGGTAACCAGCACGATGCCCGGCCCTTTTGCATGAATCATATCCACGGCGCGGCGGGCGTTGTCGATGGTATCGGTTTCAAGGCCGGTCAGGGCTTCAAGTTCAAATTGATTGGGAGTGATAATGTCCGCAAGGGGAACCAGTTCGTTCTTGAATATATCGGGAATGTCCGGTTTCACATAAAAACCCCTGCCCACATCGCCCATCACCGGGTCGCAACAGTACAGGGCTTGGGGCGCGGCGGCGCGTACCTTGCGCACCGCGCCGGTAATCGCCCGCCCCACGGCGGCATCTCCCAAATAACCGGAAAGCACCGCCTCACAACGGGAAAGTACGCCCCTGTCCTCAAGACCGGTTACCAGTTCTTCGGCAAGTTCCCCGCCCAGAACCTTCCCCTTCCATGCGCCGTATCCCGTATGGTTGGAAAATTCAACGGTATTAATCGCCCACACTTCGCGTCCCAGCCGCTGCATGGGAAAAACCGCGGCGGTGTTTCCCGCGTAACCATACACCACATGAGATTGTATTGATAAGATAGCCATTTATCCCTTATAACGAAAAAATAGACGTGTTTCAAGGGTACAATTTTAGTCAATCGCGCCCCAAAATTATCATTTTTTAACAAATTTTCACTATGCGGTAACGTGCGCCATTTCCGGGGATTTTTCAATTTCACAGACCGATTTGGGGTCTTCTATGAAACAATCTTCTTCAAATTCCCTCATCTCGGCATTAGTAACACCGCCGACACTATGAGCAGCCTTCATCATATCGTGGCAAACCATCGCTATTTCGTCTCTGTATTGTTTACCCATACTATTCCCCCTTAAATTTCCAAATATTTACCTGTTTTCAATACATCATCTAATTGCTTTTCAGTCAATGCAAGTACGGCTTTAGCCGTTCTTTTAAAATCCCTAAGCTGTTTCTCGTTAATGTTGCCCATGACTGATTTTGCAAAACCATAAACATAAAATGTACGTTTCTCACTCTTAAAAAATACGATTACCCGATAGCCGCCCGATTTTCCTTCGCCGGATCGGGCAACCCGTACTTTGTACACGCCGCCGCCGAGATCGGCATCTGCCTGTCCCGCTTCAAGTTGGTTTACCATTTCTTTCAATTCGCTGTCTGTAATGCCTTCCTTATCGGCAAAACGGCTGAACCCTGTATATTTGAATACCCTCACTTTTCTATAATAACGAAAAAATAGATGCGTTTCAAGGGTACAATTGGGAGCAACCCCCAAAACAGGCATTACTCCCTCTTCGCAATAACAGGCTTTCATTTTTTACGTTCATCAGATAAAGCCTGTTTTATAGCGTTTATAACTTCATCAGTAATATTTTTGGTTGTCGCTTGACAGTACCGTTCCATGCTTTCGCATATCAGTTGATCAATGTTTTTTGCCGCCACCTGATACAGCCGTTCCATTTCTTCGGGGGGAGAAAGCGGGTTTATAAACAGTTCATAAATCTCGATGTCCAGAGCGTTAGCCATTCGCTCTACCAAGTCCAAAGTGGGGTAATTTCGGGCAGTTTCTATGGTGGCGATATGGTGGGTGGACACACTTACCATTTCGGCAAGTTTTGCCTGAGAAAAGCCACAATTCTGGCGTTTTTCCTTCAAATTATGGGCGAAAATTTCCCTAAGATTAGTCATTTGTTTACTTTCTACATAATAATAAGGTCTTAATAGTGCTTGACAAATGATGTATATTATTATATATTGATGTTGTACATCATTTTATATGGTGTTTTTGGGAAACATCAGGGAAAAATCGGTAAATTTTAAGGAGTAAGGTATGAAAAACAAATGCAATGTACCTTTGGTACGACTGTTCGGGATTGCCGCCATTGTAGCGGTAATCGGATTTTCAATGGCGGCGTGTGATGAGCCTACCGACGACCCAGAATACGTACACACAACAGAACAGAGAGAAGCTACCACCGCAGGACGGCTGACCATTACTGGTTTAAGCGACTTTAATGGCAAAAAAGTATATGCTAATGGAGGTATCGTCTTGGGAGAAGACAACATTATACCTCTTGCTGCATATCAAACCGCTTACAATCAATACAACTACATAAATGGTAATTTGGAATCCAGCTTCCGCGGTGAAACGGTTAATGGTACTATTGCTAGCGGTCAAGTTACCCTAAAAGTGTTTATCTTATTGACCAATGCTGCTGATTATACTTATGAAGAGTACACCGGCAATGATCAGAATGTAGAGTTTATGGTCTCACCTGTTGATAATGAGGGGAATAATATTGTTGATAATGAGGGGAATACTGTGTGGAAAGCAGGACTTAAAGTAAACTTCACCAACGGAATTGGTACTGTCGCATTTAATTGAACCCCTAACGGCGGAAACGCAGGGTATCAGACATTTTTGTTGTTTATAATCGCCATGCAGAGTTCTACAGCGCCTAATAGAACTCTGCGCAATTTTTTTATCTCGTTATAAAATAGGAAAGAAGCGCGATTACGGCAAAAAGAGCGATAAAAAGGGCGGCATAAGTCCAAAACGGGATGGGTTCGGCTACGGGACGTTTTTTGATTTTTGGCGGTTTTTTTTGAGGAGTTTTTGACGGTTTTGGAGGCGGCGGTGTTGAATAACCGCACATAGGACAGCCGTTCTGGAACATTTCGTCAGGACCGGAATGACCGCAGGACGGACAGCGGACGGAGGCAAAAAATCTTCCGCAATAAGGGCAATTTTTTACTTCATTCCCTACTTCGTTTCCGCAATTATCACAAAAAAAACGCGGTTTTTTATTCAATATAAGCCTCTAAAAAAAATAAATAATTGTTGAGTATCATTTCTGTAATTATCGGTATTTTTTATGCCGGACAGGAAGTTGAAACGCCTTTTTTGGGACACTCACTGCATGGGGAAGATGTTGCCGGCGTTGATTGAGAACTTTCGCTGTTTTGAGGTTTTTTTTCAGAGGCAGACTTTGTTTCGGTTTTAGCCGTACTTTTATCGGATTTACCGCTTGAATTTTTATTTTTGTCGGTAACATAGAAGCCGGAGCCTTTGAAAATTACGCCGCTTCCGCCGAAAATAAGCCGCCGTATTTCCTGTCCGCATTTAGGGCAGTCTTTCAGAGGGTCATCGTTCATAGACTGAAAAACTTCAAAATTGTGCGAACAACTTTTACATTCGTATTCATAAGTAGGCATGATTACTTTAAATATAATGAAAAAAGAAACTTACTTCAATAGTATAAATATCCGCCTAAAAAGTTTAGTTGTGTTTCCTTAAAAATAGATTTATTGGAAAAATTTTTCTAAAACAAAAGTTTCAGCATGTCCTTTATTTCCGTTTCGCTGAGCGGAGCGGATTTGATGTCTACGGCACTGCCGTTTACGACTGGCGGATTGGACAGGAAAGCCGAAAGAAAAGTGTTAGACGAAAAACCGGAAGCAAAAGAAATAATTACCGCCATACCTCGCGCGTGAGACGGGTTTTCAAATTGCAGTCTGATTACTGTTTCGTACTGTCCTTCCTGCACTGGAAAAAGGTTGATAAAAATATTCACAACAGACTGAACCGGTAATCCCGCGAACATTCGGGTCAGCATTACGGAAGGATTTGCTATCCAACAGGAAAGGGGAGAACTGCGGCGGAATTCGTCAAATCCTTCGGGGACTTGTACGCCCGGCTGCGGCGCAAACGGTTCTATTGGTTCATTGGTCAGCGATGCGGCGGCGTAGGCGTAAGTAGCGCCTAACAATACTGAAACCCTGTTAGAGGGTGAATACCAATAATTAATACCTGAATTGGAACGCCGCTTTTGCCAGTTTTTATTAAGAGACATTGCAAAAGCGGCTTGAGAGCGCGGATAATTTCCCTGCGCGGCAAGTTGAAAACGCCGTCCGCCGTCCTGCGGAAATAATGCGGCTGCAAAAAAACGTGTTCTGTCCAACATTTGCTTTGTCTGTTTGTTTTTCAATTCTTCAATCGGCAAAAGCTCGATAATAGGTCGCGCTTTTTTCACGTCTGCAAAGATGTATGCGAAAGCGCCTTTTTCAAAGGGGAGAGTGTTCACCGTTTCCAAATTTATTTTTGGAGAAATTGGCATAGTTTTACAGGAGATTAATAACAGAAGAATTAACCACGAACCAACACGAACACCACGAACTTGCCGTCCGCAATCCTTTCTTCGTTCGTATTGGTTCGTGTGGTTCGTGGTAGAATTTTTTAAGTAATTTTTACTATCTTTACTTGCCATGTTTCTTCTCCGGCTTCGATGGGGATTTGTCCGTCTGTTTTTGCCCATTGGGTTTTGACCGCAAGAGTCTCTGCGGCGGCGGATTCGCCGAAACTGTCCCATGCTTCTTTCAAGGAGTCTGCACCGTGTATGCGCAGTTCTATGCGGTCGGTTACGGACAGACCCATTTCTTTGCGCGCGTTTTGTATGCCACGGATTAAGTCACGGATGTCGCCTTCCATTGAAAGTTCACGGGTGATTTCTGTGTCCAAGCCAACAGTGAGCGTGCCTTCGTTGAGGACACGCAAATTCGCTTTTTCGATTCGGTGTATGTCGAGTTTGTCGGCTGTTATTTCAAGCGCTCTTGCGCCGCCTTCGCAGGGGATGTCAAGCGAAAGAGACGAGCCTTCTATTACGCTTTGGATTTCTGCGTGGCTCAATGCTTCTATTTTGGCGGCGGCGGATTTCATGTCTTTGCCTAGTTCTTTTCCCAATACACGGAAGTTTGCTTTTACTTCGTACTCGACTAAATCTTCTTCGTTATCTGAAAATATCAGTTCTTTTACGTTTAGTTCTTCTCGGATTATGTCCGCCATTCCCAATAACGCTTTTTTCTCGTCTTGATTGCGTGTAACAAGTTCCGCCTTGCGCAGGGGCTGGCGGGCTTTGAGGTTGTACTGCGAGCGCAAGGAACGTCCGATTGAAACGGCGGACATTACTGACGCCATGCGGAATTCAAGGGCGCTGTCACGGCGTTTTTCGTTGGGTGTTGGATAGTCCGTTAGGTGTACTGATTCGGGGTCGGTTGGGAGGCGCAGGTTTTGCCAGATTGCGTCTGTGGTAAAGGGCATGAAGGGGGACGCTACTGTTATCAATATTTTGAGAGCGTCGTATAACGCACCGTATGCCTCTAGTTTGTCGCTGTCGTTTTCACTACGCCAGAAACGTCTTCGGGAACGGCGTATGTACCAGTTGTTCAACAAATCGATGAAGCGCAGGATTGGGTCTACGGCACGGCTTAGGTCGTATGCGTCTAATGCACTGCCTGTTTTTTCGATTAGGGTTTGCGCTTCTGAGAGTATCCATTGGTCTAACGGGTTGACGGGGTTTGCAGGTGCGCCTTGCGCTGTTATTTTGTCGATGTTGGCATAGGTTACAAAAAAACTGTAGGCGTTCCACAACGGGATTATTATGCTTTTTAATACTTCACGCACGCCTTCGTCGCTGTAGCGGAGGTCGTCGGCTTTTACTACTGCTGAATGTACCAAAAAAAGGCGTAACGCATCTGCGCCGAATGAGTTTAT
>JAITCL010000136.1 GCA_031283105.1 Treponema sp.
GCCATTTTTGTCAGGCATGGCAAAAAACATGATATTTATGAGAACCCAAAGACCGGAATAATTGAGCAAATTCCCCGTCATTCGGATGTTGAAGAAAATCTTGCCAGAAATATCATTAAACATTTTTCATAACAGTTTTCGTACCTTGCCGAGGTAACGGCAGGAAGAGTAATGCGATGGTATCTGACACCGAATTCCCGTTGTGTTGCTCTGGCAACAGGGTATACCATATAGAGTACCCCGCCCCCATATGCGTTACAGCGTACTACATGAAAAGATATTCATAGTTTGACATGACTGCATCAAGCACGGTAATCCACGTATCAGGAATTGATTTCCCGCCCATGTGAAAAGTAACCACCGATTTGTTTTCCAGCCTGATTTTATACGTATCAACGCCGATTTTAAGGAAACCAGCGTTTTCGCTTTCGCTAAAATCTTCTTCGCAGGAAAAAACCGTAAGTTTGTCCTTATAGGGTTTTCCGGCGTGGGGAAGGCGGGAAAAACTGGGAAATGGCGAAAATTTAGTTGAATTCTGCTCCTTTTGGGGGAATTGGGAGCTTGCCATACAGAAACGAGTATAGTATAGTGAGGACAAGAGGAAAATTGTATGTATGCCGCCTATCATTTACGAGCCGATGAGATTAACGATGATATTATTCAAACTTTGAAAAACACCTATCGGCATGATGAAATTGTTATACTGCCCAAAAATGCCTACACAGAAATTGAAAAAATACGGCATAATACGGCGTTTACTGAAAAACTACAGCAAGGCATACGGGATATTGAAGAAGGGCGGGGCATTGTAAAAACAATGGTTGAACTAGAGGCCCTAGGTAACGGCAGGGGTGACAGATGCCATGTGCATTAACTTAAGAATTTTTACCACGGAGTTTCACGGAGGAATAAAGATTATCGTATCAAAACTCCGTGGTACTCCGTGACCTCCGTGGTTATATTCTTCTTAAATTAGCGCGTATGATGGCACTAAATTATTCTAAAGATCACTCACAAAAAAGTAGCAAGTGAAAAAAGGGTTGTTTTTTTGTGGGGGCTTTTGCACTGAAGCCCCCCTAATCGTACCCTTGAAACACGTCTATTTTTCTGTTATTATGTAAAACACGTTACCGCCTGATGATAACCATTATCTGCCTGTCGGTGTAAGGGGTATTTCGTGTTGACAAAAAGGGGTTAAGATGGCAAATACAGGAAGCGTTACCCAGATACTCGGGCCGGTGGTGGATGTCCGTTTTGAAGAAGGGAAGATACCCGCCATTCTCAACGCGCTCAAGGTAGATTCCAGCGACGGGCGAACCGTGACGCTGGAAGTCCTGCAGCATATCGGGGATGGCCGTGTGCGCTGCGTCGCCATGTCCGCCACCGAGGGCCTGTCACGGGGCCTTGCCGCCCTGGATACTGACCGGCCCATCAGCGTACCGGTGGGCAGGGAAGTGCTGGGCAGAATGTTCAGCGTTACCGGCGATCCCATTGACAACAAGGGCGCGTTCAGTGCGCAGCAGTATAATTCCATTCACCGCTCCGCCCCGCGTTTTGAAGAACAGCGGCCTGCCACGGATATGCTTGAAACGGGGATAAAGGTTATTGATTTAATCGCCCCCTACGCCAAGGGCGGAAAGATCGGGCTGTTCGGCGGCGCCGGCGTGGGCAAGACCGTCGTCATTATGGAACTTATCCGCAATATTGCCACGGAACATTCAGGCTTTTCGGTGTTTTCCGGCGTCGGCGAACGTTCGCGGGAAGGGGCCGACCTCTGGAAAGAAATGAGTGAAAGCGGGGTTATCGACAAGACCGCCCTGGTTTTCGGCCAGATGAATGAGCCGCCCGGTGCCCGTATGCGGGTCGCCCTGACCGGCCTGAGCATGGCGGAACATTTCCGCGACCACGAAGGCCAGGACGTGCTGCTCTTTATCGATAATATTTTTCGCTTTATTCAGGCAGGCGCTGAAGTTTCCGCCCTGCTGGGCCGCATTCCCAGCGCCGTCGGCTATCAGCCGACATTGGCAAATGAAATGGGCGGCCTTGAAGAACGAATCGCCAGCACTTCAAAAGGTTCGATTACCAGCATACAGGCGGTGTACGTTCCAGCGGACGATTTGACCGATCCCGCACCGGCGACCACCTTTGCCCATCTGGACGCGACCACTACCCTTTCCCGCAAAATTGTCGAATTGGGAATTTATCCCTCGGTTGATCCCTTGGCTTCCAGTTCCCGCATTCTCGACGCTGCCGTAGTCGGCGAAGATCACTACAACACCGCCCGCCGCACCCAGCAGATTCTCCAGCGTTACAAGGAATTGCAGGATATCATTGCCATACTCGGCATAGACGAGCTTTCCGCGGAAGACCAGCTTACCGTAGCCAGGGCGCGCAAAGTCCAGCGTTTTTTCAGCCAGCCTTTCTTTGTGGCGGAAAAATTTACCGGCATTCCCGGCCATTATGTGCCGGTCAAGGAAACCGTTAAAGGTTTCAAAATGATTCTTGACGGCGAGTGCGACTCGATTCCCGAACAGGCCTTTTACATGGCCGGCGGTATCGGCGACGTGCTTGAAAAGGCGAAATAATGCCCCCCCTGTTTAACTTTGAGGTGCATACCCCTTACCGGCTTTTTTTTATCGGCAAGGTAGAATCGGTCGTCATGACTCTGGCTGACGGTGAAATCGGGGTATACGCCCATCACGCCCCCTTTACCGCGCCGTCAGAAAGCTGCATACTCCGCATAAAAGATGACGAAGGCGTTATACGATCGGCGTTTGTCACGGAAGGTATTCTGGAAGTAAAAGACCACAAAGACGTGCTTATGGTTGATGACGCGGAATGGCCCGAAGAAATTGATCCCGACCACGCCCGCGCCACACGGCAGCAAGCGGAAGAAAAAATCAAATCGGCTTCACTGAAACTTGAAATTGACCGGGCAAAGATAAGACTCCGCCGCGCCGAATTCAGGCTGAAGGCCTGGGAACTGCGGAAGTAAAAAGGAAATTGTAAAAATACAGCTTGAGATGAAAACGGATTTGTTAAGCGGAAATATAATAAAGTCATTGCTTGTTTTCGCAATTCCCATGTTCTTATCCCATATATTTCAGCAGTTGTATAACACTGCGGATATGGTAATCGTAGGGCATTTTCTCGGTGAAACATCTCTTGCCACCATCGGCGCGTGCGCGGTAATATTTGATCTGTTGATAGGTTTTGCCATAGGTATTGGCAGAGGGTTCGGCATTGTTGCCGCCCGGAATTATGGCGCAAGAGATCAGGAACTGCTTAAACGCACGGTTGCCGCGGCGGTTGTGGCTGGCTTTCTGTTGACACTTTTTATCTCGGTTACCGCAAGCGTGTTTATGATGCCGCTGCTCAAATTGATTAACATACCGGCAAATATAATAGACGCGGCATACTCATATATTTCAATTTTGATTATCTTTTCGATTGTATTTTTTACGTACAATCTCTGCGCGGGACTTCTCCATGCCATAGGCAACAGTACAATGCCGCTTTTGTTTCTGATTATTTCATCTCTACTCAACATAGTGTTTGATATTCTTTTCATCACCAGTTTTAATATGGGCGTCCGTGGGGCGGCGGTAGCTACCGTTGCGGCGCAAGGCATCTCGACAGTGCTTTGTCTGATTTATATTTATAAAAAATGCCCCATACTTATTCCCCACAGAAAACATTTCCGTTATGACGCCGCCTTGTACCAAGAGATTGTGGCGCAGGGCCTTTCTATGGGCTTGATGATGTCGATTGTTTATTTAGGCTCTGTCGTGCTTCAACGCGCCATAAACGAACTGGGTTATCTGGTAATAGCGGGGCATATAGCGGCGCGTAAAATCAACAGCTTCTGTATGATGCCAATCAATACAATAGCTATGGCGATTTCTATGATTGTTTCGCAGAACAAGGGAGCGAACCAGCTTGGCCGCATACGAAAAGTTATACGTTACGGCAATCTTATTTCGGTAATATGGGGTACGTTTATAACGGCCGTTCTTATGGTTTCTTCCGCGGTTCTGATAAGGTTACTTTCCGGCTCGAATGAGCGTATTATTATTGAAAACGGCGCGCGTTATCTGATGATAAACTCGCCTTTTTATATAATCCTCGGCATGCTGTTTAATTTTCGCCTTGCGCTTCAGGGAATAGGAAAAAAGACTGTTCCGGTTATCTCAAGCGTCATAGAGCTTATCAGTAAAATACTCTTTGCTTTTCTTTTGGTGCCTGTTCTCGGTTACTTTGGCGTGATTATCTGCGAGCCAATTATATGGTGTATTATGTTTTTATATTTATTATATTCATTTTATACGAACCCTCATATTAGAGGAAAAACCGTTACGGGGTAACCCTCTCAAGTTGTGTGAGCGTGTAAAAAATATCAAGCCGTCATGAACCGCGAAGGGATCGAACCTTCGACCCGCAGATTAAGAGTCTGCTGCTCTACCAGCTGAGCTAGCGGTCCGCTAACTTAAACAATATCGTCCGATGAAACCTTGATTTATCCTATATTTCTCACATTTTTTTGTCAAGGGGACAATCAGGCCGACTCTATTACAGGTGGCAGCGTTTACTTTTTATCTATACACCAATAGTATGTAAGACGGCACATGGAACAGTGCCGGGGCTGCCAAAACAGATGGGGGAACTCAACTACACAGCCCCCGCACGGCTTATTTGCATTATTGATAACTATAGGTAATTCCACTATCAGCGTGTTCTCTTGTTTTCCGTGCCGTGCGGCTTTTACTGTACACCTGGTTTTCGCTTTTACTCTCTGGTCTGCTCCGTTGAAGAACCCCATAATGTTTTGGCAACCCCGCGCCGCTCCCCTGTGCC
>JAITCL010000158.1 GCA_031283105.1 Treponema sp.
ATCTTGATTTTTTATGTCCGCCTTCTGTCCATTTTTTAGCGGTTAGGCGGTCATACAGTCTTGCTCAACGAGCATTGGAATTTTAACATAAAAATCAAAATTTTGTCATGAGTAGTTACGCACGGTTTTTCTTAGGGGGGAGATTGGAGATTCTGCTTGTTTTTTTTCGCAAAAAAGGGGGTCTGCTTTCTAGGGGAATTCTACCACAAATGTACCCTTGAAACCCATCAATTTTTTCGTTATTATAGAAAAGTGAGAGTATTCAAATATAAATGGTTTAACCGATTTGCGAATAAAGAAGGTATAACCGACAATGAATTGAGGGAAATTGTAAAGCAACTTGAAAAGGGACAGTTCTATGCTGATTTGGGTGGCGGCGTTTATAAGGTGCAATTGGCAAGACCAAACGAAGGAAAAAGCGGAGGTTATCGGGTAATTGTCATATTCAAAAGCGAGTTTCGCACTTTTTTTACTTATTGCTTTCCGAAATCAAAAAGGGACAATATTGAAGATGACGAATTGAGACTTTATAAGAAACAAGCGAAGGAAAATTTAGCCTTAACCGAAGAACAAATAAATCAATGGTTAAGAACCAAAACCTTGATAGAAATTGAACAGGGGGAAGAAGATGAAATACAAAAGTGAAATTTTTGAAGTTCTCCACGAGAACGCAGTGGAAATGTATAAAATCGGCGGAATTACAGAAGCCAGTATGCGTGAATATGATGAAATGTGTCTTGTAAATACCAAAATGAAACGGGAATCTATTCCTGTCTATAATGAGGAAAATGACACTGTAAATCTTGAACATATAAGCCACGCTACAGCTTAATATTTAGATTACTTTTTAAGTAATTTCTCAGTCAAGAATTTCCAGTACCGTGTGTTTGCCGGTTTTGGCGGCGGCGGCCAAAAGGACGGTGCGCATGGCTTTTGCAATGCGGCCATGCTTGCCGATGACCTTGCCGATGTCGGCTTCGGCCACCCTGAGTTCCAATATCGTGGATTTTTCACCCTCCACCACATTGACCGTTACCTGGGAAGGGTCTTCTACTAACGATTTTGCCATATATTCAATCAGGTCTTTTTCCATGTTATTACCCCTGGGCGCTATTTAATATGCAGGCCCTTTTTGTTGAAAATCCTGCGTACCGTGTCGCTGACCGTGGCGCTTTTGTCAAGCCAGGCTTTGGCTTTATCCATGTCAAAAACAATCTGCTTGCCTTCCGCTTCTATGGGGTGATAATATCCCAATTCTTCAATCGTTTTTCCGTCTCTGGGACTCCGCTGATCCATTACTACAATGCGGTAATAAGGGCGCTTTTTGGTTCCGAATTTTTTGAGCCGTATTCTGGCGCTCATCGCTCCTCCTGTGTACGTGTCATGGCCTGAATATACAAAAAAATACGAATTTAGTCAATATGAATAAAGCGCCGTGCAGCTTTTCACCCTATAAGGAGTATGAAGTATTTATTCTTCGTTTTTGGCTTGCTTATGCTAGCCGTTTCCATTCCTGCGGAAGATAGAGCGGGGCAGGCTGGTCAAACTGGTCTGCCGAAGCAGCCGGGTCTGCTAAAGCAGCCCTTGTTTACCTGGAATCTGCTGTGGGCCGGTTCATGGGAAGAGAGTAAAACTCTCCAGAACCGGGGGGATTTCCGCCTCGGTTTGACATGGCCGGGGCTGCTGATGCGGGGGCAATACCTTGATAAACGCCCCTTCAATTTTGAGCTTGACCCGCCCTGGGACGATCCCGCGTCAAAGGGGATTACCGGCGCATCGTTCGGAATGTACCATAAAGCGACCGGTTCCCGCTTTTTGTACGGGATTCTTGATGAATGGGGGCTTCCGGCGCGTATCCGCAGTCCCTGGATACGCTCGGCTCCGTATACGGAGAACCACAAGCCGATAATGGCGGATTTGCGGACGACAACTTCATCAACCAAAGAAGATGAGGCGTACCTGTACCTGTCCAGCCCCCGTTTGACGTTTTTTAAGGACAGCGCCCTGCCGGAAATAGCGATGCGGGGTTTTGCCTCCGCCCAATCCCCGGTGGGGGAGAATGTAGCGCCGGCCTTTTCGGGGGGGCTGGAAACTTTGTGGGGCAAAAATTACGAACTGCTGCTGGAAGGCTTTTACACCGGTACGGAGCTTCCCGCCAAAAAAAGCAGCAGTTGGTTCAGCGACCCGCCGCCTCTGCCGGACAGGGATTTCCGCCTCGGCGCTGCGGGGCTGATGCTCAATACGCCCTATGTTTCCCTGAGTTCCGACTGGGCCTGGTCAGAGACTTTTGCCTGGGGCAGCGGCTTGTATGGCAATGCAGGAATTCGCCTGACCCCACCCCTGCCCTGGATAGCCGCCGGAAAACCGGGCCCCTGGTCGCTGTCGCTGGCGGCGGACGGCATGGGGGAGCGTTACGTGGGGAGGGACGGCACCAGTCCCGGCGGGGGATTAAGGACGGCGGGAAAAATCGAATGGAAGGGGGCGCGGAGCAGCTTGTTCCGGGTTAATACTACTCTGCGCGGCCCCGGCATGGATGAACCTTTTGAGCGAAGCTCTTCGGGCATTTACTACCGCTTTCCCGCAGCGTCTAACCGCGTCGGGAGTGGCGAGAAATTTCCCTTGCGAATCAGCCGAATATCGTTTAACGCGGACAGAAACGCATCAGATTTGAAAAAAATACACGACAGTTTTGATGGGACGCTCGGTCTTTCCCTGAACCTGCCGCCCATGCTGCTGCCCCGTGCGCTGTTGTCCGCTTCCGCCTCGAAAATAAAAAATCCCAAGCCACAAATGTACCCCCTTAACATACATTTGTCAGCCGCTGTCAAGGAACTGGGTTCCACCGCCGAACTTCCTTCACCGTATCCTTTTTCAGCGGTAAATCAGGAATTTGATTCTCTTAAAACAAGCGGTGAATTATTGTGGTCGCCGGGAATTTTTCAGTTTAGAACCAGATGGGCTTATACGGCATATCCTGAAAAAGACAACCAGTTGGAAGGCTCCTTCAGTACCGCCGTCCGTTTTAAGCACGGGCGTTTCAGCACAAAAATAGCGTGGCCTGTTTTCCCGGAAAAATGGAACTGTACCCTGTCGTGGCGGGTGGAGAAATGAAAGGTACGAACTTGACAAATTCAATTAAGGAGATAAATAATGGAAAAAGAAGACAGAGATACCATAAGGCACATAAGTGAAACCCTTGATTGGAGGGTGGGGGTCCATACCCTGCGGCTTGCCGCGGTTCAGGTTACTTCATTAACGCATGAAGGTTAACACCTTTGTTACTGGGGTATGGCCCCCACCAGTATAATAAATTTCATCTCCAACGAAGATACCTCACGGCAAACCGTGAGGTATCTTCATGAAATTCTTGTGGTTCTGTTGAAGCCGCAAAACAGGATAATGATGATTTTGAACACGGTAGCTACCGGTATCACGCTGCTTGGTATTATCAGCATTTTGGATATTATAAAAAACTGGATAGGAGGCTAATTATGTTTTTTCAGCTAACAGTAAGTATCGCTCTAATATTGATAGGAATATCCCTGTTTCTGATAGCCCGGTATATGAGACAGCATCCTTAACGCAGTAAGCGAATTAATTTTTTAAGCTGCCTGTCCCGTGTAACAAACAACAGCGCAATTCCCAGCAAGGCAAAAACGATGCCGTTTATCGCCAGCGGGATACCGTAGGCAATAATACGCCCCCTGCCGGTAAAAATTTCCAGCAAGCGGGGGGTAAACAGCAACAGGGGAATAACGGCAATGGCGGATAACAGCGACAATTTCAACGTGTAGAGCAGGGCAGAACCCAAAGCGCGGCCAACGGCAATATGGGGATTATTTTTGAGAAAGGCAAGGAGCAAAATCGTATTGACTGCGCTGGCAATGCTGAGAGCCAGCGCGATACCCGCGCCGCGAAAAGAGCGCACCAGTATCACAGCAAGGAGCATATTCACTGCGAAGGAAATAATACCCGCCAGCGTCGGCGATTTGGAATTACTTTGCGCATAAAAAGCCGGGGCAAGGATACGGTTCAGGGCAATGAAAAAAAGACCGGGCATATGAAACGTAAAAGCCGCAAGGGTAAGAGCAACCGAATTTTCATCAAAACTGCGATTTTGAAACAGCAGACGGATTAACATTTCCCCCTGGGCAAGCGAAAAAAAAGTTATCGGAATGGTAATAAGGGCAATGATGTCCATCGCCGAAATTAATTGTTCGTTAAACAGATTCCAGCGGGAAGATTTTGCATAGCCCGCCAGATTGGGCAGCAGCACAGTTCCGATGGAAACGGCAAAAACGCCGAGGATCAGTTCTTGCAGCCGCAGCGAATATTGCAGACTGGAGACCACGCCTTCGCCGGCATTGCCCGCCAGCGCGGTGGACACTATGTCGTTAAGCTGATAGGCCGCCATTCCGATAACGGTCGGCCCGATAAGCCGCAGCACCTTGCGGGTACCGGGATTGTTGATGGCGCGTTTAAGCCCGGTGAAAAAAAAGCGCTGGCCGTTTTTCAACACAAAAGGAAATTGAATCGCCGCCTCCAGAAAGCCGCCAATCAAAATACCGCAGGCCATTGCCCGTGCGGGATTTTTGGTGAAAGGACTGAGGCCGTACGCGCACAGTATGGTGACCATATTTAGCAGAATCGGGGCAAGGCCCGACGGCGTAAAAATGTGCAGACTATTGAGGATTCCCTGAAACAGGGCGGCAAGGGAGATAAAGCCCAAAAAGGGAAACATGATTCTGGTGAGCAGTACCGTCTCGTCAAATTCTTCCATACCGAAAAAACGGATGATAAGCGGCGCGGCGAGTATTCCCGCCATGACCGCCAGCGTCACAAAAAAAGTCAGAAACGTAAAAATGCAGGAAAGAAATTCGCGGTTTTTAGCGCGGTCATTATCCAGCAGATATTCCTTGAACGTGGGAATAAAGGCGACGGCGATAGAACCTTCGGCAAAAAGGCGGCGGAACAAATTGGGCAGCATAAAGGCCACGGAAAAAGCATCCGACAGGGCGCTGGTTCCCAGCAGGCTTGCCTTGACCATTTCACGCAACAGGCCGAGGATACGGGAAAGCAGGGTAAGAAGCGACAGCGCTGAACCGTGGCGAATCAGGGAAGCCCCCGCCGGTTGTTCAGCCACCGGCTGCTCATGCTTTTCTTCCATAACTCTACCTTACGATATTATGCCCTCTTTGTCGTCCTATTGCGGCTATAACCAATATAACAGGGTATATGCTGTTGCCCTATGCTGATAGAGGCCAGCCGGAGGGGGCGGGCGGGGCGCTGTTATTTGGTTACCGTGGTGAAAATTCTTCTCGCTTTCTCACTTCGTATCGCCCCCCGGTCACTTCGACAAGCTCAGTGACCACTCTTCCTTCTTCCTCCGTGTTCTCCGTGTCCTCCGTGGTGAAAACTCTTCCCTGCTTTCTCATCTCGCATAGTTCCCCGCCCGCCATTACAGTCATAAAACACTATCACCCTGAAAAGCGGTTGAAAACCGTTGCATTTTATGGTAAATCTGCATTGGGGGCAGGTTAATGGGACAGCATATTGCAGACTTTTGGGAAATTCATTCCAACGTTATAGTACCGCTTATCAAAACTCTGGTGGCAGCGGCGGTTATTCTCGTAATCGGCATGAGCCTTTCCAGAGGGGCGCGGAAACTGATACGCAAAGCCAATTCAAAACGGCTGCAAAGTGACGGAACGGCAGTTCCCCTGTTACAGGCGGTTGTCCACTACGGCATTATCATTATTTGCGTCATTATGATCCTCAACATTTTTGGGGTAAGCACCACAAGCCTGATTGCCGTACTGGGGGCGGCAGGCGTGGCGGTCGGGCTTGCGCTGAAAGACACCCTGGGGAATATCGCATCGGGGATAGTCCTCCTTTTTCTGGGGAGTTTCCGCAAGGGGGAGTACATTGAATTCGGTTCTTTTAACGGAACGGTTAAAGAGATAAATTTGTTTACCACGATTCTGGAAACACCCGACGGCATTTACATATCCGCCCCCAATTCCAGCATTTGGGGCAGCCCCCTTAAAAATTATTCCCGCAACGGAAAACGCCGCATGGAACTTTCCGTCGGCATTGCCTATTCGGATTCAGTTGACGCCGCTTTTCAGGTAATGCACAACATTATCGCGGCGGAAGCGCGGTTTTTAAAAGACCCCGCTCCTCAGGTAATCCTCCAGGCGCTCCAGGACAGCTCGGTAAAAATCACCCTTCGCGCCTGGGCCGCAAATCAGGATTACTGGAACATCTATTGGGAAATAACCAAAACCATTAAAACAAAAATTGAGGCCGCCGGTTTGCACATTCCCGTGCCTCAGCGCGATGTCCATTTGGTGCAGGAGGGGTGAAGAGTATAATTTCACCTAACTGAACTAGACAATTCGGGTGTCAGGCACGATTTTTATATAAAAGTGCTGGGGGTGACAGGCACTTTTTTGTAGTCCCACCCCTGTCCTCTTCCTCCGTGATTTGTATTTTTCTTTCTTAATTCTGTTCCCGTTGCCGCCGTATTTCGTATAACAGCACGCCGGCGGCAACCGACACATTGAGCGAGTCGATTCTGCCGTATGAGGGAATCCCCACCATGCCGTCGCAGGATTCTTTCAACAGCCGGGAAATGCCCGTTCCCTCACTGCCCAGAATCAGCGCCACCCTTCCCCGCAGGTCTTTGGTGTATGCCGGTTCTCCCTGCATATCCGCGCCGTAGAGCCAGAAGCCCGCCGTTTTAAGCTGTTCTGCCGCCCGCACCAGATTCGCCGTTTCCGTCTGGGGAACCCATGCTATTGTTCCCGCCGATGTTTTGGAAATGACATCGGCGTGTTTGGCATTGCGCCGGTTGCGGCTTATCACCAGATCAACGCCGAACTGATCGCAGGAACGGAGTATCGCCCCGTAATTATGAGGATCGGTAATGTCGTCCAGAATAAGCGCCAGAACATCAGCGCGATCGCCCAGTCCGCCTAAAAATTCTTCAAGGTCAAGGACGGAGCCGCTTCCTTCAATTTCCTCAACTTGCAGGGCAATGCCCCGGTTATCCGGCGCAAGCCGGTCAAGCTCAAAACTGCCCACCCGGTCTACGCGGACTTTACAATTGCCGGCCAGCGTAACCAACTCCCGTGCGCGGGGGCCGGCCTTTGCCAGCAGCAGCAGGCCGCAATTTTTGCCCGATTTAAGCCGTTCTTCAATAGCGTGGAATCCGGTCAAAAAAATCATGCTGTTTCCCCCTGCCTTGCCGTATATTTTTTTACAAAACCCGACGGGCGGTAGGTCATTTTCGCCTGACGAAGCCCTTCATCGCCGAGGTCTTGCTCGCGGTTAAGGTTAATGAAAAAGCGGGGCAGGGCCGCGGCAAACGCCTGATTCATAAATTGATAAATTCCTTTGTAATAATCAACCGCCTTTTCAAAATGAATGGCAAACATTTTTCCCTTGGCGACGCTTTCACCCAGACAATATGCCGCCGGTTTGCCGTCGGCACAATAAAGGTAGCCCCGCAGCGGCAAGGTATCAAACAGTTCCAGCGCTTCCCGCGCCGCAGTATAATCGCCGTCTTCGCCTTTGTCCTGCCGCCACTTATCCAGAATTTCAACAGCCAGGGGGACAAGCTCACCCGTTAGGGGACATTCTTCATGGCTGTAGGCATGCAGAAACTGGTTGACCAGATTTTTTTTCTTGTGGAATTTTTTCCCTGCAAGTTCCGCCATTTCGCCGCGGGAATAAAGATAGTCAAAATTATTGCGGTCTTCGCTGACGGTAATCCCCCATTCTTCAAGCTGTTGCCGCGATGACTCAAGTACGGTTTCGGAAATATTTTTCCAGTAATCGTGGGTGGCAAAAAGCGATTCAAGAACAGCGCGTCCCGGCGCTTCGCAGGGAGTCATAAAGAATTTTTTCTGTTGATATTCACCGGAAATAATAAAGCCACTGTCCGGCCCGATGCGGGAAACGCGGTAATGGTAACGGTTTCGGAAAAGGTACAGGCCGGAAAAAGTAAATTCGGAAACGCCGTCCGCCGTCAGTGAAAGGCGGGGGTGCAGGGCGCTTTTTACGTCAAGCGACAACGGTACAAAATCGGGGTAACAGGGAACCGCCATATCATTCATCTAATAATTGTTGCGCCTGGGTTTCAGGCAGGGTTTGCACATCGCGGAGTTTCCGCTCTATGGCGCGGGAACGGGTTCCGGCATTGTCAATTTCCTTGCTTGCCTGTTCGAGTTTCAACTTGGTCTTCTCCAGTATTTCGCCAAATTTGCCAAATTCGGTTCGCACCGCCCCCAGAATCTCCCATATTTCGCTGGTGCGTTTCTCCACCGCAAGACTGCGGAATCCCATTTGCAAAGTGTTCAGAAACGCCGCAAGGGTGGTTGGGCCGGTGATGCTGATTTTGAAATCCCGTTGCATTGATTCCAAAAGACCCGGTATGCGCAACACTTCGGCGTAGAGTCCTTCAAAGGGCAGGAACATTATGGCGAAGTCGGTGGTATTGGGGGGATCAACATATTTTGTTTTAATATCTTTTGCAAATTGTTTTATCCTTTTTTCCAGTTCTTTTTTGTAATGTTCAATTTCATCAACATTGCCGGATTCATAGGCGGTGTTGAGTTTCTCATAATCTTCGGTAGGGAATTTGGCGTCTACCGGCAGCCATATTGTTTTGGACGGGTCTTCCTTGCCGGGAATCTTTACGGCAAATTCAACATTGTCGCTTGAATCCGCTTTTGTTTTTACATTTTGGGCATATTGGCCAGGTGAAAGTATCTGCTCCAGAATGCCGCCCAACTGGTATTCGCCCAAAACGCCCCTTGACTTAACATTGGACAAAACTTTTTTTAAATCACCCACGCCGTTGGCAAGGCCCTGCATTTCACCCAGACCCTTTTGTACCAGTTCCAGCCTTTCGCTGACTATTTTAAATGATTCGCCCAGGCGGGTTTCAAGCGTTTTATGAAGTTTCTCGTCAACCGTTTCCTGCATTTTATCCAATCGCGCGCTGTTATTGGCAATCAATTCGCTGAATTTTTCTTTTTGCAGTTCGTTAAACGATTTGACGCTGGCGGTAAACTGTTCCCCGAATGTCTTGAGCGAAGCGGCAAGTTCCTCACGGTTGACCCGCGCGGAATTATTGACCATTTCCTGCACGGCGCGAATCTTGCCGTCCAGCATGGCGGAAAATTCAAAAAAAACTTTGGTCAGTTCATCGCGCGAATCCCGCGCCGCGCGGATCATGTCTTCGCGGTTTTTGCCGATTTCTTCCCGTACCGCGCTTTCGTTTTTGTCCAGCCGGTTTTCATAATCAGAAAATTTTTGTAAAACTTTTTCCTGTTTTTCAGGACTGCGGCGTATCGCCAGCACGACAAAAAAACCTATTATTTGCGCCGCTATTGCCGCGAAGATTATCAGTACCAGCGTTAGTGGTAATACGGTCATTAGTTGACAAAAGCCTCTTTCAGCAGGGGCAAATCCAGTTCGGGATAAACGGGGAAGCGATCCAGCAGTTGCTTGACGCGATTCAACGCTTCCGCCTTTACCGCGGGTTCTATCAGATATTTTGCCTTGCTCTTTACCGCCGGATTTTTTTCACCGGGAGCCTGGCTGGTTCCCTTGAGCGCCAGCGCCATAATGGAGCCAATTTCTTCCATTTCTGTTACGCCCATGCCCAGAGTGGTAACGGCGGCGGTTCCTACCCGCAAGCCGGCAGTGTACCAGGGGCCGTTGGGGTCAAAGGGCAGGCTGTTCCGGTTAAGCGTTATGTAACATTCATGCAGGGCGCTTTCCGCCTGTCTGCCGGTAAGCCCGGCTTTGTGCACATTGATCAGCAGCAGATGATTGTCCGTGCCGCCGGTAAGCACCTCAAGGCCGTTTTTCATGCAGGAGGCGGCAAGCGCCTGACAATTTTCAACAATCCGTCCCGCATAATTTCTGAATTCCGGGGCGGAAGCCTCGCGGAAAGCGACCGCCTTTGCCGCTATCACATGGGGAAGCGGCCCGCCCATCGTTAACGGACAGCCCTTATCCAGGGCTTCGGCAAATTCGTTTGTTGAAAGTACAATCCCCGCGCGCGGCCCCCGCAGCGTTTTGTGCGTCGTGCTGGTGACAACGTGCGCCCAAGGGATGGGATCATACTCTCCGGTAAAAATTTTGCCCGCCACCAATCCGGCAAAGTGCGCCATATCAACCATAAAAACGCTGCCCGCTTTGTCGGCAATTTCCCGCATCCGCTTAAAATTGATTTTGCGGGGGTAGGCGGAATAGCCCGCCAACAAAATGAGCGGGCGCACTTCAAGCGCCTGTTTTTCAATTTCATCATAATCAAGTACGCCGGTTTTTTGGGAAACCGAGTAACCGTAAATGTCAAACATTCGGGCTGACACATTATTACGGTAACCGTGGGTCAGGTGCCCGCCGGAATAGTAATCCAATCCCAAAAGGCGCTGGTTTCCCAAAGCCGTTTTTAACTCCTTCCATTGGGAATCGTCAAGTTTATACAGGTTGGTTTCGCCCCATTTTTCCAGCGCCGGGTTTTCAATCCGTGTGGAAAGAATCGCCCAGTACGCGAGCATATTGGCGTCCGCGCCGCAATGGGGCTGCACATTGGCGTACTCGGCGCCAAAAAGTTTGCGGGCCTCCTCTGCGGCAAGGGACTCAATCGCGTCAACATTTTCGTTCCCCGCATAAAAACGGTGGTAGGGAAAACCCTCGGCGTATTTGTCGGTTAAAAGGTTGCCCATGCTCAACTGCACCGCCAGGGAACAATAATTTTCGCTGGCGATAAGTTTTATCCGTTTTCGCTGGTTTTCCAGTTCCTTAACAATGGAAGCGGCAATTTCCGGGGCGATTTTGGCAGTTTCGGCAAGGTTGCACAGATACGCCAAAAGGCCGGTATCCGCCTTTTCCGGCGGAACAGACGCAAGGTAAGAAGCAATCGGGTTTTTATTCATACCATAGCTTACACCGGATGGGGGCGCAGTTTCAAGCACTTATAACGCACCCCCGCACGCTATGTGTGCGAAGCCTCTGCGGCGGGTTTGGTTGACTGAAATTCTTTAACAACCGTTATTTTATCGTTTTCATCAAATTCAATAATTGAAACACCGTCAAAAGAGGCTGTCTTTTTATTATATTCACATTCAAAAAACCATTCAACCGCTATTGCATTTTTATCTTCAATAAATCTTTTTATATTCCATTTTAAAACATTATTGCCTTCATTCCAATTATTAAACCATTGCCTTATTTCATTTATCCCATTATATTCCGGGCCATAACATTCAATATATTTGATATTTTCAGAGAAATGTTTTTCGATTATATTTATATCTTTTTTTATCCATGATTCAAAATATTGTTTAATAATAATTTCTCTGTTATTCATTATTTTTACCAGCCCGGTCAAATTATATTTTATATCTTCTACAAAAAATGTCAAGCATTAAAAAATCATCGCTTCAGTTAACACGTATGGCGACATTTACCAATATTTCATTTGACAATCTTCAAAAAATCGGTATAATTTATATTCTAAGGAGTATCCATGAAACATCGCTCATTATTCCTTTTTTTTATTTTGATTTTTGCTTTTCCCGTTTGTGTTTTTTCCCAGCAGGCCCCTTCCGCGGTCGCCCTGCGGGATTATGTGGGATTGATCAATCAAAGCTATCATCCCGGCATTGTCGCTTTTTTTGAAAAGATAAAAACCGATCTTGCCAGAAAAGGGGAAAATGACGCGGTAAGGGCCATTGATATTTTTTTGAGGGGCTCTACCGGTTCCGGTTTTGTTTTTAATGACGCACGGGGGAATCTTTACGCGATTACGAATAACCATGTTATTGCCCAGGCTCATTCCCTTTCGATTACCTTTGAACGTCAGGATGGCTTCAAAAAGAAAATTGAAAATCTGAATATTATCGCCGTTGATGAAGAGGCGGATTTGGCATTGCTGGCCTTTCCCGCCGGGGACAAACCGCTCGACCGGGGCTTAAGTTTTCTTACCCGTCCGGTACAGGAAGGTGAGGATGTGTATTCCGCCGGATTTCCGGGACTGGGAATAACTTCCATCTGGCAGTTCGGACGGGGTATGGTGTCCAACGCCGCTGTCCGGTTTCCCAAAAGCATCAACGATGAAACTCTTGTTGGGCCTTTCATTCAGCACACGGCAGAGGTTGATTCGGGTAATTCAGGCGGCCCCCTTCTGATTATCCAGCAAAATGTTCCGTCAGGTTATGCGGTGGCGGGGATTAATACCCTCAAGGCCTATAGAAGACAGGCGGCAAATTATGCCATTCCGGTAAGCACTGTCCAAAATTTTATTAACGATGCCCTTAATCAAAAACCGGAAACTTACCGGGCTGCGCTGGATCAGCGGCTTGTTAAATTTACAGAAGGACTGGGCGCCAACAGGGCGGTGTATCCCCATATCGCGGAATATCTTTCTTCTGTTTGTGTGGGGGAAAACGCGGAATTCGCCATGTCAGAGATGTATGACAAGGGCAATGCTTCGGTCAAGCGTACCTTCATTGAAAAATGCGAGGACGGTGTAGTAGGCGCTATGGGTTATGCCGTGGCATGGACTATTGAGAACAGTATCCGGGGGCAGGGGGCGATTAAGGCTTCCTTAAAAGAAGTTACCGGGGACGGCGAAGAATATACCGTGGTCTTTACCGTTAACAACAAGGATCATAGTTCCAAATGGGTACGGGAATACGGCAACTGGCGGATCAGGAGTTTCAGCGCGGTGGCCGCCGGGGACAAAACTCTGGTTTCCAAAAAAGAAGCCCAAAAGAAAACTGCGGAAAAACTGCGGGTTGATAATAACAATCTCCATCTTGAAGCCGGTTATGCTTATCTTTTTGAGAAAGCCCCCGCCGCCCTGTATACTTCCATAGATTACATGGGCATATATAAATTTAAACTTTACGCTACGGGTTCTGATTTTTGGGCTTTTGGAATGGCTTTTGGTTACCGTTGGGGTATCCCCGCGGGAAATCTGGGTTTTATGCCCTATATACACTTTGGTTTTGACTATCTGCATGATCAGGAATATGAAGATTTCAAAGACGCAACATGGAGCGCCGGCCTTCCGGTTGCGCTTGTGGGACAAACCGGAGTTAAAATAACCAGTTCCTATGTGTCTGGTCTCTTTGTGGGTTTGACTTTTCAGTACAATATTTTTGATTTGATGAGCAAAGACTATGATAAAGCCATGAAGATGGGTTTCAGCATTACCGCCGGTTATGCGTTCTAGTGTTGCATGGCGGCGCGATAAAAAAATCATCGCTTCAATAAAAAATCCGGGGCAACATGGTGCAAATCCTGAACGGGGCTGCCGCTTGCAGTGTCGCTTTTATCGGGGTTGGCGGCAAGCAGGCGGGTGAATTCGTGCAGTTCGGGACGGTACTCAAAGTGCATGTTGTCGTATAACGGCCATTTTCCGCCCCAGATAAAACCCTCTTTTTCAAAAGCCTTAATTACCGGGTCGGGCGGATTCCAGCGGCTTTCCAGAGGAATCAGCATCCAGTCATTGTTGCGCTCCCGTTCCCACTGCCAGTAGATTGCCTTGCCGCCCAGACTTTTCGGCTGGATGTCGATTGCCAGCCCCCAACTGTGATAGCTCATACGCTGGGTTCCCGCGATTTCCCGCCAGTTGAATCCGCCGATACTTCTTATTGAAGCAATGAAAGTTTTTGCCCCTTCCCATTTTCTTATCTCTTCATCAATACGTTTCAACGCCGCGGCGATGTCCCGGTGAATGGAAAATTTTTCGCCGAGGAAATCAACCCGCACCATCATCGCTTCAATTTCCCGCCGTTCAAGACCGCCGTACAAAATGCCCTGAAAGGCCCGGTGGCTGTCTTTTTGATCACGCCGGGCGCCCTCGCTGCCCCTGCTGCGCAATGTTTCAATATACTGGGGAGGATAGGCATCCGGCGAAAGCGGCTGTTCGGGGTATACCCAAAAAAAATGAGGCGCGTATGAATCGAGTTTGTCTTTTTCAGTTCTGGGGAGGAGCCTGCCCCCCGCCCAAAAAAAAGTTTCTCCGCCCGCGGTTATCGTCCAATCGTTTTCAATAAAGGAAACCGCGCCGGTTTTTTCCGGGAAACATTTTTGAAAAGCGCGTAACGCCAGTTCACCATTGGCTGTTCTGCCAAAATTTTGGGTAAATGCCGGCACGGACAAAAGCAGCAGCAGCAGTGTCAGGCGTATCTTTCGCATACATTAATCATTCAAATGAAAAAGCGCCGTAATACACGGTCTTGTCTTGTTCGGTTCGGGCGCTTAACAGCGAATCGAATGCAACATGGGGATGCGCCGTGTCCATCAGGCCGCTTTGCAGCAGGGCGGCAACCAACGCGCCGCCGCAGTTTGCGATGCGGCCATCCTGAAGAGCCGTACATAATTCACCGTGTTTTTCTTCCCGAAAAAGCCGCACAAATTCATCGGCCATGTTCAGGGCCGCCGCTTCGCTGGAATGTGAAGTTAAATTAAGGGAAATTACCAGCAAAGTACTTTCCATGACCGGTTCAAAAACCGCGCGTAAGGCATGGGCAAGAACGGATGTGTATTGCAACTGCGGCCGCCCCATTAAAACAGGAACAATGGAAGCATGGGGAAAACAGTATTTGACAAAGGGCAGTAACACTTCGATGGAATGTTCGTGTAAATGGGGAATGTCATCTATTTGAAAAAGAGGGCTGTATGATTCAAGCCAGCCGGAAGCTTCCTCATCTACCGGTATGTCCCCCAGGGGAGTTTGAAAGGAATGAGAGTTGGTGAGGAAAATGCCTTCTTCCCGCTTGTCGTGGATTGGCCCCAGAAGCACCACCCGGGACGGGCTTTTCTTTCCGGTTCTGCCTCCCGCCGAGGCAAAGGCCGCCCCCGCCAAACTGCCGGAAATATCCCAGGCCCCATGCGGCGCAATAATCGCCCGTGCAAGGCCGCCCTTTCCCCGCTTAAGCCCGATGCTCTGCATATAAGCCAGTACGCTTGTCATGTCTTCCGGGTAAAACAATCCGTCCACAATTGGGGATCGAACCCGCTTTTCCAGCGCGATCATCTCATTATTAATTCTAGTATCCCACAGGGCCGGATGCAAGGGAAAAGCAGGGAAAAATACCATTTTTGAAAGAATCTACCGCCGGGAAAAGATTTGTTCGCTGTGGGAAGGTATTGGGAAAAAACGTAAAATTGACATTTCCGGGCGCAAGGGATATTCTGCTGTCATGCGCGCCCGCATCAGCCCCCATACATTTTCCGGCACGGTACGAATTCCCGCGTCAAAATCCCACACCATTCGCCAGCTTATCATTGCGTCCCTTGCCGGGGGCGTTTCTGAAATTATCCACCCGCTCGATTCTCTGGACACCCAATCCTGCGCCGCCGCTTGCCGCATTCTGGGCGCAACCGTTACCGAACACCGTGACCCGGATACTCAGGCGCTTGTCTCGTACACGGTGGAAGGAAATAACGGCTTCCCCAAAGGTGTCAGGCACCGTTTGATAGATGTGGGCAATTCGGGCACTACTTTGTATCTGGTTATGGCGGCGGCGGGTTTGGGCAATGAGCCGTTTGAATTTACCGGTGATGAGCAGATTCAACGCCGTAGCGCGGCGCCCCTGCTGGAAGCGCTTGCCGGTCTGGGTATGCGCGCCGAATCGCTTAAAGACAACGGCTGTGTTCCCATTGTTATTCAGGGCCCGTGGAAGGGCGGCCAGGTGAGCCTTCCCTGCCCGACCAGTCAATATCTTTCCGCGCTGCTGCTTGCCGCGCCGACGGCCCCCGCCGGTACCATTACCGATGTTGCAATTCCCCTGCTCAACGAGCGCCCCTATATCGAAATGACTCTTTCTTATTTGAAAAATCAAGGCATTCCCTGGGAGTCACCGCCGGATTTTTCCCGTTTTATTATTCCCGGCGGCGCTTCATGGAAGCCGTTTTCAGGTTCCGTGCCGGGGGATTTTTCTTCCGCCGCCTTTCCTGCCTGCGCCGCGGCAATTTCCGGCAATCCGGTCACCCTTCTCGGCCTTGATCCCCATGACGTGCAGGGCGATAAATTTTTTCTTGAAATGCTTGCCGCTATGGGCTGCACGGTAAACTGGGAACAAGTTCCCGCTTCCGCCGGTTCTGCCGAATACCGTGTAACCGTTTCCCGTGGCGGCCCCCTGCGCGGCGGTTCTTTCGACCTTAACGCCACGCCGGACTTGCTTCCTGCCGCGGCAGTAACCGCCGCCTTTGCCGAAGGCGACACCGCTCTGGTTAATGCCGCCCATGCCCGCATCAAGGAAACCGACCGTATCGCGGTTATGGCGGAGGAACTTGCCAAACTGGGCGTTTCCTGTACTGAACTGCCCGACGGCCTTATTGTTCACGGCAAGGCTGGCAGCGGCTCCGGCAGCGCCGTCATTGACAGCTGCGGCGATCACCGCATTGTTATGGCCTTTGCCGCCGCCGCATTGTCCGCACAGGCCCCCATTGAAATTGACGGGGCGGAAAGCGCCGCGGTTACCTATCCCGGTTTTTTGGAATTGCTGCAAGCGGATTTTGTTTCTTAAAAATTTTACTACGGAGGAGTTGGTACAAATGAAAACAAAACCTTTCGAATCGGTGACAGTCACCTTATTCCGCTTTTTACTGATACTGATTCCGTCCTTTGTTTTTGCCGAGGGAATGTATTCTTCTACATGGGGTTTCAGTCTGGATCTTCCCGAATACTATGAATATACCGAAGGGGACGGCAAAGACAGATTTTCTTTTCGAGGGCCGGAAGGCGCGATATTTGACTTAATTGTATATAACGGAATTTATTCAGGCATAAAAGAAATGGCGGAAGACGCAAATAAGAAACTGGGAAACCGCGGCGAAATTGATTATTTTAAATATCACGACAAACAGGCGGCTATTATAGAGTTAAACTTTGGCGGCGATAAAAGCGGCTGGGGGATTTGTGTTGAGCTTACCGGAGTTCAGAAACACCGCCCTCCGTTTCTTCTTGCTCTCGCTTACGGCCCTGCCGCCAAAACCGATTTGGTTTTGTTTCATTTTTCCGCGCTGGATTCAATCACGCCCTCGAAAGCGGAAAAATTGTATCCCGGCCCGATAACGGAGTACAGTTATCCCCGCGGCGAGCGGATAATGGTTCCTGTTGCCACCAGCGGCGTAACAGCCGCTATATGCAAGAACGACGCGGAAGCCGCGCAGGTTTTAATAGAACGTGAATTCGTAATTTTAACAACCTATATTGATACTCCGGCGTGGAAGCAGGCATGGCTTCGCTATTACAGATTTATTTACCGTGATTCATATACCAGAGTTGAAAATATCGCTTCCGCTCTTATAAAGAAATGGGGGCGCGGCGCGGACAGGGCTTTTGCGCAGAAGGCGCTTACTTTTGTACAGGGGTTCAAGTACGAAAGGAATCAAAAAGGCAGTGATTTTTTAAACCTGGTCAGCGCGGTTACCGGCGGCAGCGGCGATTGCGACAGCCGCGCAATGCTGTGGGCTCTCATTCTTAACCATGCGGACATTCGCGCCGCAATGATGGTTTCCCCCAAACACAGCCACGCTATGGGCCTTGCGGACATTGCCGGCGCGGGCGCCCGCTTTGAAGCCTACGAAACAAACTGGCTGGTTGCGGAAACTACCGATAACATTGATATAGGCTTAATTGGGAAGGAACAGGCCGATCCCCAGAACTGGTTCGGGATATTATTTGAATAGTTATGCGAAATAACAACCTGACATTATTTGGATAATGAGATAGAATGATATTTATGAGAAATAATATAAAATATATTGTTTTTGTAATTATTTCATTATTTTCATGTAAATCAATGAATAATGGAGTTGATAATATATTTGAATTAAAATATATTCAAGAAAATTACAGTAGAAATGATTTATTATTAATAATGGGTATCGGTAACAATTTAAATGATGATATAACTTGCACATGGAAAATCAGTTTTGAGGAATTGGATAAACAAGAATATTATACATTTTATGAATTAGTTAATAATATTAATTTAATAAAAATAATAAATAATTCAATGTTTTTTATTAATAATTATTTTGGAAAAATGTATACAAATAAAATGTATTTTCATTCTGTAGAATATGTAACAGTTAATAATAATATATTTGGTGATAATATGAATATTAGTAGAAATGATTGGTTAATTATAGTGTCATATAAGAATTATGAAAATGATTTTATGGAAAAGGTATTTGTTTTACCAGATTATAGGATTATTATAAGTTCAAATAATTATGAAGAAGTAAGATAGAATAAAAAACAAGTTGTTACTTCACATAACAGGACTGTAACTGTACGCCGCCTTCGTCGATTTGCGACACTTGCGCAAAAGCCCTTATATAAGGCGGCGCACGGGTTGGCAGATGCCGCTATTCACCATGAATGCTGCCTTCCCTGGGCGTCACGGAACACCAGGTTGTCTTCATCGTCACGCAAGGGGTCGTGGTTCTCCGTGCCGCGTCTTCGCGTAATGTAGTTATACGCGCTCTCTGCCGCCGCTTCCGGCGTTACCTCTCCGTCCAGAGGGTCAAACACGCGGAAGGTATAACCTTTGGGGGCGAGTTTGTTGCGCGTCATCTGTATAAACTGGTGCAGCGCCGCCTTGCTCATGTTATAAGCGAAATGATTGACGCGGCGCGTTTCATTAACCGATGCCTGTGCGCGGGTCAGATAAAAGAGGCGTTTGCCTTCGCCTTGGTCGAGCAAAGGCAGAAAGGCCTCCAGCAATGCCATACTTGCCAGTACGTTTTGACGGTACACCTGCTCTACCACCGCGCGGTTTATGCCGTCCCGCACGGTGAAGGTATCTTTGGGAGAACAAACATCGGTGGTGTCCAAAAGGAAATCCAGCTTGCCTGATTTCTCCTTGAGCGCCGCCGCCGCCTCGTATGGGTCATGGGATAAAAGCGTAACATTTTCCAGTGGTTGAGCGCCTAACGCGAACACGCGGAATCCTTCGCGGGCGAATATTGTTGCCAGCGTTTCACCAAACGCGGTATCAATACAGCTAACAAGCGCGGTCTTTTTCATATCGCCTCAATATGTCCATTCATAGCCGGAATAATCTACCATCACCAGACGGTGTTCATCGCGGAGCGGCGTCTCGAAGTACTTTGCCCCTATATCGCCGATATAATCAGGATCATACCGCGCTTCTTCGGACAGTGAGCCGTCCTGCATACGCCGCTTCATCCAGCCGGGATGAAACAGGCGGAAGGTGTAGCCCTGAGAATACAATTGATTGTGCAGTATACGCACCCCCATGTTGAGGGACGCCTTGCTCATGGGATACGGGTACGGGCTGTCGCCTCGGTGCTTCATCAGCACAATGCAGGACACCTCGCTTGATACAAAGCAGAGCCGCTTCATCGTGCCTCGATCCAGAAGCGGCAAAAGGCTTTCTACAAGGCACACAGGCCCCAGAGCATTGACCCGAAAGGAGTTCCACACCTGTTCCAAATCCATGTCAGGCTCGTACAGGTCGCAGTGCGCGGGGCCCATTAAGGCCGCGTTGGAAATCACCATATCCAGGGAATCCGTTACCTTGAGCAAACAGTCCTTTGCGGCGGCTATGCTGTCCGCGCAGCCCATGTCCAGTTTAATAATATGCAGATTGGGATTTTTTTCAGCCGTATCTTCCAGCAGGGAATAGTCGTCCAGAAACTTGCCGGCAAACACTGTCCAGCCACGGTTCAGGAATTCTTTGCACAGCGAAAGCCCCAACCCCCTGTCCGCGCCGGTTATGACTACACTTGACATATTCGCACCTTCTATTGATTATTGACCGCCGCACCATTTCAACGCATTGGCGATGGTTCGCTGGTATTGGCTGTTGTGCCATACAGGCAGAAGATGTCCCGGCGTCAGGACGCAGACCCGCCCCTTGCCCTGTGTGCGTACATACCCGGCGGGACAGACCCACGCCGGCGTGTTGTTATAGGGATCATCCTGATATTTATCCGCATCCCCCTGGGGCGGAGAATAAGACGCGATTAAAATGTCCGCGTCATGGGCAAGAATTTCAAGCCGGTAGTGTTCGTCGGTTTCACAAAACATTCCTACGCCTTCGGTAACGGGGTGAGGCTTAACGGGCTGGACAGTCACCGGACAGGCTTGAGGGTGGGTGATAAAGCGGCAGCCAATCAACAGGTCAAGGGCTTCTGTGTGCTTGCCCGCCACCGTGCCGCTGTGGACAACGAGCAGCCCGCCGCCGTTCTCCACATAATCAATAAAAGCCTGCTGTACTGCCCCGGTCTTCCAGCTTGTCTTGTCCTCGCGGCTGACTTCATCGCACTTGGCGAGAAGAACGACGGGGTAACTTGAAAGCATCTCCGGCGCGAAATCTTTCGCATTGGTGATTGCGTCAAATTCAAAGCCCTGACCGGCAAGAGGGGCAACGCCGTCAATGGGTATCTGCCCCGGATGCCAATAATCATCACAAAGTAATAACACGCGCATGACTGCTTTCTCCATTTTGTTTGTTATTTTATTAAAGCCTTTTTCTGCATTTCAACATACCCGCTTTGTCCGGCGGAAAGATTGACAAAACGCTGTTTGAGCAAAGATTTTTCGATAGGGTCTAGTCCAGGTGTACGGAGTATATTTTGCAGCCTTGTTTTGTGCCCAATACAGGCAATATGAAAAGCGTCTTTGGGGAAGCCGCTTACACGGTATTTTTTATTATGGGGAAAGCAATTTTCAACACCCTGATAATGGATTTTATCTTCTACAACTTTAAGGGCAAGGAAAGCGTCATGAAGAAACCTTCGGTTTCTTCGTTGGCAAGGAAATTTATAATACTGGCGAGGTATGCACCTCGCCTTCCAATCAAAACTTTGTATGGCTTGTGTCAGGCTGCTTAAAGAATCTTTGTCTGTTGCTTCGCAAAATTGGAGTTCCTGTGATAAAAAAGTGTATTCGGCAAGGATAATGGTTTGAGAGTCGGCGGTAGATGCGAACCTTTGGTTCGAGGCCTTCTGAAAGGCAGTCATGGCATTAGCTATGCCTTTTTCGTAGTTAATTCGCCCTTCTTGTTCCTTCCCTCTGGTGGCAAAACCCTTGCGGCCAAAATCAATGGCTAATGCCGCATCATATATACTACTTATTAAGCCAGTCGGGACCAAACTCCGCCTCCGCTTCCGATAAATTCCAACCGCCATTTATGAGAAAATCTACACCTATTTTCTCTTTGGCAACTTTTGCCAAATACGGGGGCATGGGGGCTGTTCTTAAAAGGCGGCTGGCTGCTTCATCATCTCCTGCGTCCCATAATGCAGCGGCCTTGCAGCCAATAGCAAGTTTTTCGTCAAGGGTCATGGTTTGTGCTTGCGGCATAAAGTCTCCTTGATTTAAATATACAGGGTTTTTGGGGAGCAGACAAGAGAATCCGCGCCGCCCGACCATTAATATAATTTTTAAGAATCAACCGCGGAGGGCACGGCGCGATCGCGGAGGAAGGGAGGTGTCCGAAAAGTTTGTAAAACTTCTTCGGACACTTTCTTTAATATCGTATTTTCGTAATATTTCGTAGAAATATGAGAAAATACAAAGGCTGTTCAGGAAGTAACCGACTTCCTGGACAGCCCCGCTCCGTGATTAGTGTGACAGGCACCACGCGCGACCCCGTAGTCCGTGGACTATAGCCCGTAGTCCACGTTCCCTGACCCATATCCGGCGTACCCTGAAAGGCAAGGCACACCAGCAAAATTCGGTATCAGATACCTTTGCGCCCCGGTGCCGGGCGCTTCGGGCGCTGTCGCCCGCGCCAAAAATACCCCGCCCTTCGCCGGTGAAGCCTTGCCTACCTGTGCGGAATTACCAGACATTTGCTGAACCGCAGCCGAATAACCAGCCGTAGTTATAGAACCGGTCTTTAGATACAATGTTCTAAACTCGCCGTCTCTTACTTCCCAATTATTGGCAAGATTATTTACTAGAACTATTTCCGCACCGACATCTTTATTAAACACGCTTACAAACCGACCTTTCGATGGAGCAGATGCCGCCGTATACGCCGCGTTAAATGCTGTAAGGACACTTGCAACAACTTCGTCCCAATCTGCATTAAGATACTTGTCGCTTGTGCTGATTTTCACCGTGCCGTCAAAACCCAAACCGTTTGCCTGGGTTATGGTTGCGGGCTGCGGAACGGACGGTTTTTCCGTTGAATCGCCGCCGCCGTTGTCGCACCCCAATGCAAGGGCAAATACTATCGCCAGTGCTAAAATGATTTTTTTCGTTTTCATGTTTTACTTCTCCTTTTGGGTTTAGTCTGCGAAGGCATTACTATTCACAAGATTAGCAAGAGCAGTACCAATTGTTATTTCAGTATTCGACTTAAGGTAATCAACGCCCACCGTAAGCGCTCCGCCAACACTCGCAGGGGTAGTATTACCGGGAACAATAGTTATACCGCGCTCCATCATTTTGGCAAATCCGGTCCGCAGACTGTCAGGCAAAGCAGGCTCCGCACTCATATCTGTTAATGGGACTTTCAACTTCCCAACTGCCGCCTCAAAATCTGCTTTTGGTATAGAACCATTGCCGGTAACGGTTGCGGTTTTATCAAAAGCAGTAATGGTGCTTGTATGCGGTTTCGGTGTTTTATTGCCGCCGTCATCGGTGGGGCAGGCGGTAAGGGCGAAAGCCAATGCAACTGCCAGCGCTAAAATGATTTTTTTTGTTTTCATGATTGCTCCTTTTTGTTGTTGCTATATAAATAAGCCGTATTCGGCGTTCTTCCAAAGGAATGAGAAAAGAGAAAAATGTTGCTGTCTGTTGTATCGGGGCGCCCGCTGGTCTTGCTAAAGCAAGCCCGCCTTTGGTGGCATACCGTGAATTTACTGGGGCTACACTGTGGCGGCTTGGTTGCTCTACAGTCCTTAACGGACTGCCGTTGTTTAGTGGGGGGGGGGGGGGGGGGGG
>JAITCL010000164.1 GCA_031283105.1 Treponema sp.
TTTTTAAAATAATTTAATATAATAGCTGAAAAACCGCCAATAGTTACAATGATAATTAGCCCGAAAATTAAACCTATAATACCGCCGAACAATTGGCTAACAGATATTCCAAAATATCTATATAATAAAAAATTCCCAGAAAAAAATCCACTGATAGTAGAAGCAATTAAAACAATCCATAAACAAATTTCAAAAAATACGTGATAATACTTTTTAACAAATTTTGTTAAAGTCATAAAAAACCCTCCTAAAAATGAGTGACTGACACTCGACGTTACCTCACTATTCTTACTTCTTTAGCTTCTCTACTGTAAATTATTATTGGTATTCCTATATAAAGAGTGATTCCAAAAATTATTAGAATAATTCCAAGAACAAGTCCTGTTTCATTCGACAGCCTTTTTCCAATATATTTTCCTAAAGCCCATAATATCCAACTAATAACAAACAATAATATTATACCAATAACTGTTACTGAACCTACAGCACCACTATTGGATGGTATTATATTTCCAAAAACAGAAGATACTTTATATATTATAAAACTCCCTATAAAAGGTATAACAAGAGTAAAAATTATTTCTAAAATAACCTGCCATGAATATTCTTTTTTATATTTCTGTTCAACTTTTTGAGGCTCGCTTGTTTTTGCAGAATAATTATCTGTTGAGACACCACATTTTGAACAAAATCTACTATCATCTGGTAATTCGTTTCCACACCTTATACAAAACATATTCAATTCCTTTCACTTTCAAAATAATTTGAGAGTACCCAAATAAGTTTTCCGAGAAAAATATAAGAAAATATTAAGATCATTAATATGTCCATAAATATACTCCCGTATAATTTAATTTGCACCAAAGGCGCATATAACCCCATTACTTGTCAGCCACAGGATCAGAATCTATAGTTTCCTGTACAGTCTTACCGCCGGGTAATACCAGACCCGGTGGTAAAGCCTGTCGTTTACGGTCATATTCGCGTACGGCTTTTTCATAATCATCTTGAAATTTATGATCACCAGTCCAACCATAATGAGCATAATTTCTAAGGCGACGAGGCTCACCGTGCATCGGTTCAGTTTGAGGGTCGATGAACTGGACTAACTGAGTCTCAATAGTCTGCAAATTGCTGTGAGGTAAAGATGAAGTTGATGGAGTGGAAGGAGGCTTTTCATCAATGAGATATGAAGAATTAACATACCCTTCTATGTTTCCCGATTTGATTTTCCACCATTGACCGGAACTGTTAATAATTTGAACGCGGGTATTCTTGTTTAATCTCCCTACCACACCATGATCCGATGACGGACCGCTTCTAACGTTAAGAGAATCAGAATTGACCAGCATATACCTTACCTGTGTTGTTTGCGTTGAGGGTGTCTGACTACGAACTGGCTGTGTTTTATTAGGGGCTGGCGCGACAACCAATACAATAATAATAAGCGCTATACCTACAAGTCCCGTTATTAATATTTTAAGGCCGGGATTTGCTACCTTACGAGCTATTTTTACGATAATGAATAAACAGATACCGGCAATGGCGACACTTACAATATACATCCAATAAGTCTTAATGACCCATAGACCGACCCCAATAATAGCCAATGGTATTCCAATTTTTGCAGCAAGATGGTCAATACCAGCGCCAACATCTTCAGCAAGGCGTGTTTCGTATGGTCTTTGATTATTGAGCCTTTTGAAATACCTTTCTTGTTCAGTCATAATAACCTCCAAAATTCTGCCTAATCCTACCATTAGACTATATGTATTACTTATACACTATATAAGCACCGTATGTTTGTCAATAAGGACAAAGAGCCTGTTTAATAGTATAGAAGGGGCAATTTGGTAGATGATAGAACAGGAATTGAAGGCCGCTTTGGGTAAAAATATCAAGTTTCTTCGCTTCCGCAGAGAGCTTTCGCAGAGCGACCTCGCTGAGAAAGTCTGCATCTCGGTCACCGCTCTATCCAGCATCGAACGGGGAAACACCTTCCCCCAACCCTCTACTTTCTGCAACCTCGCCAAAGCCCTGAAGGTTCAAGTCTGGGAGCTTTTCAGAGGCGAAAGTGCATCAGAGCAAGAAACCCCCATCGTTGATCGCTATACAGAGGATATTATCAAGCAGATAGAGATGGTTCATAAACAGTATAAAGCCTGAAAAAAAGTGACTGTCACCATAAGAATCCCAAGGGTTCTCACAAAGACACAAAGGTACGAAGAACACAAAGGGGGGAATAGGGGTTGTTGTCCGAAATCTAATCGTAAGGCTCACACTTGGATTTCAAACAACAATTCCCTCTTTTCCTCTCCGTGTCCTCCGTGTCCTCCGTGGTGGAAATTCTTCCCCGTTTTCATACCCCGCATTGCCACCTGGTCACTTCGACCGCTTCGACAGGCTCAGCGCCCTCAGTGACCGGGTATTCCGCAACGCCCTCTCTGGCTGGTTTATATGGTCAAAACTAAATACTGTTGCCCTGGAGGCGCACGGCGTGATAGAATAAAGGCGACGCCCAATGGGGTGTTGAGAAGTTTTTAACAATATCATTTATATTAACAAGGAGTTTCCTCCATGATTGAGGTAAAAAACCTTAGTAAAAGTTACGGAAAAGTTGAGGCGGTGCGCGATGTTTCCTTTTCCGTAGGCAAGGATCAGGTGCTGGGTTTTCTTGGCCCGAACGGGGCGGGAAAAACCACCATTATGAAGATACTCACCGGGTATCATTTTCCTTCCGGCGGAACCGCCCTGGTGGACGGCATTCCGGTGGATGAAGACCCGGTAGAGGTGAAAAAACGCATCGGCTATCTGCCGGAAAACATCCCCCTGTACGGGGATATGACCGTTGACGAGTACCTTGCCTTTATCGCCGAGGCGCGGCTTATTCCCCCCGGTGAACGCGCTCACGTCATCAATAACTGTCTGGAAGCCTGCGGCCTGTCCGCCTACCGCAGCCGGAAAATTGAAACCCTTTCCAAAGGCTACCGCCAGCGCGCCGGTCTTGCCCAGGCGATACTCCATGATCCGCCGATTTTAATTCTTGATGAGCCGACCAACGGCCTTGACCCGAATCAGATTATCGAAATACGCGCGTTGATACGGGAACTGGGGCGGCGGAAAACCGTTATTCTTTCCTCACACATTTTGCAGGAAATTGAGGCAATCTGTTCCCAAGTGCTTATCATCAACGAAGGGAAAATCGCCGCGCAGGGAAGCCCTGAGGAAATTGCCGGCACCATGAAGGGCGGCGACACCTGGGAACTGACCTTAAAAGAAGCCGATGCCGCGGGAGTTGAATCCATAAAAAGCAAACTATCACGGCTGGGCGAAGGCATTGCCTCAGTTGCGGCGGCGGCGCTGGAAGACGGCACGGTACAACTCAGTTTCTTTATCCCCGAAGGCGATACATCCACGGCTGCCGGAGAGCGTATTTTTGACTGGGCGGTTGCCAACGGTCTGAAGATACTCGGCATGAACCGGAAAAAAATCAGCCTTGAGGATATTTTTGTCAGCCTTACTTCGGAAGAACGGGGCGGCAAGCAGACGCAGCGTCGTGCCGGAAGGGGTAAATAATGAAACAGGATAAAATAGTGCACAGCGGTTTGCGCGTTGCCGCTTTGACGCGCAAGGAACTTTTTTCGTACCTTAACGCCCCGGCTTTTTACGGCGCGGCGGTTTTCTTTCTGCTGTTTTGTTCGATATGGCTGTTTTATCTTCAACGGTACTTTACAATGAATGTCGCGTCACTGCGGCCCTATTTCGGCATCTTCCCCCTGGTTTTTATTGTGGTCATTCCGGTACTGACCATGAGAAGCTGGGCGGAAGAACGGAAGACGGGCAGTATTGAACTGCTGCTGACCTTGCCGTTTTCCGAATGGAACCTGGTGCTGGGAAAATTTTGCGCGGTCTTCGCCCTGCTGGTAATGACGCTGATTCTGACCATTCCTTTACCCCTCACCCTGTTTCCGTTAGGTGAATTTGACAGGGGCGTGATCGTGTGCGAATACATCGGCGCTCTGTTAATGGGCGCGTCGGCGGTGGCCCTGGGCCTTTTGCTTTCCGCCCTTTCAAAAAATCAGGCGGGGAGTTTTCTGGGGAGCGCGGTGGCGCTGATGGCGGTCATGCTGATCAGCCAGCTTACCTTCTCCCTCAACATCCCCTACTGGCTTGCCGAAATCATCAATTTTGTTTCCCTTTCATTCCATTTTGACAGTTTTTCCAAAGGGCTGCTCGATTCACGGGATATTGTATACTATCTTGCCAGTACGGCGCTGTTTTTATTCATTACCACCCGTGTAATACTGTTCAGGAAGTGGGGTTGATTATGACCAAAAAACAAACAACAACATTAAGCATATTGATACTTGTCATTATTACCCTGTGCGTTATGGTCAGCAGGCGGCTCTGGTTCAGGCTTGACCTTACCAAAGGCAAATCGTATACCATTTCGGAAGTTTCACGGAATCTTCACAACGATATTCCCGATCAGATACGGCTTACCTATTACCTTTCCGACAAACTTAAATCGATTCATCCGCTGCCGGGTGAAATTGAAGACCTGTTAAAGGAGTACGCCGGATTTTCGCGGGGAAAAATTCAACTGTCGGTGCGCGATCCGGCAAAGGCAAAGATCACCAACCAGGTGGAACAGCTTGGCATACAGCCCCAGCAGATACAGACCGTGGAACAGGATCAGGCCAGCGTCATCACCGTGTACACCGGCATCGTTATTGAATACCTTGAACAGATGGACGTGCTGCCGGTGGTATTTTCCCTTGAGACGCTTGAATACGATTTAACTTCGCGCATACGTTCATTGGTGCGGGGCGCGTCCCGTCAGTTAGGCGTCATTTCCGGCGGCGATCCCCGGCGCTGGAATGAAAATTACCGCCAACTGCAAAACGCCTATATGCAGGCGGGCTATCAGCTCAGGCTTATCACGGACGGGCAGGATATTCCCGACACGCTGCCCGCCCTGCTGGTGCTGGACGGCGTTGAATCCATTGATGAAACCGGCCTGTACCGGATAGACCGCTATATCCAGAACGGCGGGAAAGTTCTTTTTACCGTTAAAGGCATTACCATAGATATGGAAGGCGGACTGGAGGCAAGACTGCTGGCCGACGGGGGGCTTTTGGACATGCTTTCTGCTTACGGCGTAACGGTGCTGCCGGAGATGGCAATGGACAAGTCTGCCCTGACCATGCAGTACCAGACCCGCAGCCCCAACGGCGCTACTTTAGTGCGCATAACGCGCAACCCCCAGTGGATCAGGGTATTGGCTGAAAGCGGCAATCCCGGCCATCCGGTTACCGCCCGTTTTGCCGGCCTTGACTTGTATTGGGCCAGCCCCCTTACGCTGAACGCCCCGCGGGGAGTGGAAGCGGATTATCTGTTTACCAGTACCGCCGATGCATGGTCTATGGGGGAACCTTTTTTTACCAATCCCGAAGTCCCCTACCTGTTTGAACGGGATGCCGCCGAAACCCGCGGCAAAAAAATTCTGGGGGCAAGCCTGAGCGGAACGTTCCCGTCGTGGTTTGCCGGCAAGCCCGTGCCGGAACCGGAGGACGGATCGGAACTTCCCGCTATGCCGGCTCAGGCAAAAACCGCCCGTATTATGGTGATTGGTGAAACGGAATTTGCCACCTCGTTTATCAATGTGAGTAACGGACACCGTAACCTTGATTTTATGGTTCAGACCGCCGACTGGCTGTGCAACGATGACGACATTATCGGGATACGCTCAAGGGTCTCCGGCTCGGGACGCCTCGATAAAATTATCGAACCGGCGAAAAAAACTTCCGCCATGAAATTTGTCCAACTGGTCAATGTGTATATAGTGCCGTTATTGGTAATCTTGGCCGGAATTTTCCTCGCCCTCAGGCGCAGGGCGCAAGCCAACGCAAAGGCCCGGTCTTATGCCGAAGAAAACAACGGTACAACAAAGGAGCATTCCGATGGTTTATAAGAAAAAACTCAAGATTCTTTCAGGGATTATTGCCGTGCTGGCGCTTATTTATATTGTAACGATCATATTTGATCCTGAACGGAGGGGGGCGCGATCAGCCGCCTATTCATGGCTTGATCCCGCGGAAACCGCCAGAATCAGCGGAATAACTATCGTAAGCGATAATGAAACCATAAGCCTTGCGCGTAACGGGGGAAAGTGGTTCGTGTCGCATGACGGAAAAGATTATCCGGCGAAGGATGTGCGGGTGGAAGATTTTATCGCCGCGCTGGCAAAACGGGCGCCCTACCCGCTGCGCTCGTCAAGCGCTTCTTCCCATGAACGTTTATCCCTGACCGATGACCAATCTACCCGCGTCACCGTTGCGGCGGGGGCGGGCCTTCCCCTGCTGAGTCTGCTCATCGGGCAGTCAGACCTTACCGGGCAAAATGTGTACCTGCGCAAACAGGGACAGAATGAAGTCCGTTCCGGCGAAGATATATTTTCGGTTTATACCCGGTCAGAGGTTACCGCGTGGTATAACCTCCGCCTGTTTCCGGAAAGCGAAAGCGGCAAACTTGATGCCGCGCACGTTCAAAGGCTGACCGTATACCCTCCCCCTGCGGATGACGGCGAAAATGTACCGCCTCAAATCTTTACCCGGAAAGGCAGGGAGTGGACGTTTAGCTTTGAACTTGCCAATCCCAATATGACAAAAGTTAATAATTATATTCGTGATATTATCAATACATCGGGCGATGATTTTGTGTCTTCCGTTGCGCCATCCGATCCCCTGTTTAACAACAGCCGTATCACGCTGGAATTGGGAAACGGCAGCACCAGTGCCATCCGCCTGGGGCCGCCGGATGAGGACGGCAAATGTTACGCGGCGGTCTCCGGCTCTGACTGGGTTTACTCGATTCCCGAATGGGCAATCCGGCGGCTTTTCCCCGATGTTGAAAGTTTTGAAACAAATCAGGAAGCGCCATAAGAATAATAAACCACGAACCAACACCAACTCGTACCAAAGGTACGCATACGAACAACAATAAGATATGGAGTAAAAGTTCGTGATGGTTCGTGTGGTTTGTGGTAAAATATTATAGCATTTGTGTTTTACAGAACACTAGCTTTATTTGCCCTCCATGAAAGCCCGGTATTTTTCGGGGTCACTCTTGAAGGCGACAATGTGCGATACCGGATCCATCAGGGCGCGTTCACGGGCTTCTTCCGCCTCAAACATCAGCCGTTCGGCATTGACAGGTCTTTCCGTTCTCGCCGACAGCCCCATGCACAGATCGGTTTTTGATTTAAAGAAATCGGGGTATTTGCCCATAATGCGGTTGTGGAATTCATCGGCATTGAGAAAGCCGGTATCCAGATTGAAACCGGGGCAGATAACCGAAATGCCCTTCTCGCCTTTTTCGCAGACAAAATCCCGTGATGTAAAAAAACGCGCCGCATCAGCGGCAAAGCGGGCGTAAAAAGTCTCATCGGCGGCAGGTTTATATTCTATGCTGATGAAAGCCAGGTCTTCCCCCGCAGCCGCGCAACGGCGCAGTTCTTCGGTAAGCCTGACTTCGGTATTCTCCTCCCTGACAATGCGCCCCCGTTGTGAATAGCTCCCCCCGGCGGCGTAAGCGGCGGACTTGCCGGGCGTACTATCAGGCTGCTGTCTGCCTTCCGCTTTTGGTTTGTTATGCGTCACGTTTCCCTTCCGCAACGACTCGGCAATCAGGGTAAAAAACGCCAGGATAAGAGCCGAGGCAATCAGAAACAGCGCCTGTTTTAAAATTTCGGTCAGTTCCGCATAATCCAAAGCCCCTGCCACCGCCTGAATATTGACATTACGCAGTCCCTGTATCCGCAAGGGCTGGTACAGCATCTGGCGGGAAAAGTCAAAGCGGTTTCTGAAACGCGGCGAACCATTTATATAATTGAGGGCCCTGCCCCGTTCTTTTTCAAAACCATATTCGCCGTTGGGGCCGGTAATAATAAGCCCTTCAAGGGTTTTGCTGGCATTAAGGGATTTCTGGATAATTTCGACAAAGGTTTCATCCATAAAACTTAAAACACCGGCGGAAGACGCCAAATCGGCAAGGTCAAAAAATTCCTGTTCGGCCGCCAGGCGGTACTGTTCCATGCTGGTGTTGATACGGACTATCACGGAGACCAGCGCCCCCAAATACACAAGAATACAGATAGAGGCTATAACTATGCCCAGAACCGATGTCTTTTTTGATGAATATGCTTGATCCATAAAGTTATTATATACGCTTTTACCGGTTTCTGCTAGGATTATAGGCATGAATTTGCGAGAATCTTCCCTGCCGGCAGGCTGGTATCCCCGGAATTCCGATGAAATTAACCGTTTTTTGACGGAATGTAACGCGGCCGGCGGCACAGCCCGCGCCGCCATATCTCCCCACGCGGGCTGGCGTTATTCGGGAAGAATCGCCGCGCGGGCGGTATCATCTCTGGACAAAAAAACTGACACGCTGGTGGTTATCGGCGGCCATTTACCCGCGGGTTATGCGCCGCTCTTTGCCCTGGAAGACGCCGTCAGTACGCCGTTAGGTAATATGGCGATAAACGCCGCCCTCCGCGCTGTTTTGTATAAAGAACTGAACGGCAAAGAAGACTGTTTCCCCGATAACACCATAGAGGTGCTGCTGCCCATTGCGCGTTTTTTCTTTCCTGGCGCGTCGCTGCTCTGGCTGCGCCTTCCCGCTGAATTGTCATCGTTTGACGCGGGCAAAGCCATTGCCGCTGCGGCGAAAAATGTGGGCGGTACCATAGCGGTACTCGCCTCAACCGACCTGACCCACTACGGCCCCAACTACGGCTTTACTTCCCAGGGCGCCGGGCCGGTGGCGCTGCGCTGGATGCGGGAAGTCAACGACCGTCATTTTATTGACGCGGTAGAATCGGGGAATCCCGCCGCCGTTCTGGAAAGGGCTGAAACGGATTGTTCAAGCTGTTCCGTCGGCGCAGTCCTCGGCGCAATGGGCTTCGCCGCAGCGCACAGTCTGGGCCCCGCCCGCCTGCTCGAATACGGCACCAGCGCCGGAGAAGGGGAAGAAGTTCCCGACTCGTTTGTTGGTTATGCCGCGATTGCGTTTGCGTAAGAACGTAATCCGTTAAAGGGTATTAACCACTGGGTTATGCGAAATGTGAAAGAAGGGAAGAATTTTTACCACGAAGGACACAGAGGACACGGAGAAAGAGGATAGGGGTGAAATTACGGGGTGGTGCGTGGTGAGAAAAAGTGACTGACACTGATACGGTATGATACGGCGGGCAGACAGGCGGGGCGGCAAAAAAATTCCGGGAATTCTCTGCCGGAAGAGACTAGGGAGTAAAAGCAAAAACTAAGTGTACAGTAATAGCCCAGCACTTAAATACGACATGACTTCATAGTATATACGATGCTTATACAGTCCGATGGGTAACTGTCACCGCATATTCAAGCCTTCCCCTGTAGATACGTTCTTTAGTACAATATTCACTATGACCGCCGATGAAAAAACCAGCCTTGCCGAATTCCTTGATGCCGCCGCCGCGGTTACCGGCAGCGGCTACCGCAGCGCACGGGAATACCATTTTTCCGATGATGTGGTTAATTCTTCCTCCGAAACGGCGGCTGATGCGGATGCCCCTGACAGCCTGGAAAAAGTCGCCGCCGCCGTGCGTTCCTGTACCGCGTGTAAATTGGCGGCAACCAGAAAAAACGCCGTTCCCGGCGAAGGGGTGTTAAACCCGCTGGTTATGGTTATCGGCGAAGGGCCGGGGGCCGATGAAGACGCGACAGGCAGGCCCTTTGTGGGCCGGGCGGGGCAGCTTCTCGACAAAATGCTCGCCGCGATAGGGCTTTCGCGGGAAAGCAACTGTTTTATTGCCAACGTCATCAAGTGCCGCCCTCCGGCAAACCGCGACCCCCAGCCGGACGAAACCGCCGCCTGCGCCTCGTTTCTGGAACGGCAGATACAGATTATCAAACCCCGCTGTATCCTGTGCGCGGGCAGAATTGCCGCGCATACCCTGCTCAACACCACCGAACCAATCGGACGGCTGCGGGGAAAATTTATTGACTTTCAGGCCGGTGACATTACCATACCCTTCCTTGCCACCTACCATCCCAGCGCTCTCCTGCGCAATGAAGATTTAAAGCGCCCCGCCTGGGAAGACCTTAAACTGCTGCGCGGCGCCATTGAGGAAACGGCACACTAACATGGCGGCGCAGTGGTTCGATCTGGTGTTTGACATTCCCGCGAATCAGGCTTTTAGTTACCGCGCCGATGAAAAAGGCGAAGCCGCTGTCGGCAAACGGGCGATGGCCCCTTTCGGCAACCGTGGCCGTGACAGCCTCGGTTACATCATCGCTGAACGTGACGCGCCGCCGGAGGGTTTAAGCGAGTCCGCGATAAAACCCGTCCGCCGCGTGGTAGACGCCGATCCGTTATTCGATGAACGCGACATTGATCTTGCCCGCTGGCTTGCCGCCTACTACCTCTGCGGCATCGGTCAGGCGGTTGCGGCGATGATACCGTCGGGGCGGCGCATGGTTTCCTTCGGTTCATTGTTCGGCGATGATGATATTGCCGCCGCCGCGCTGGAACTGTCCGTTGAACAGCAATCAGCGTTAGATGCAATTATAGGGAGTGGGGAGTGGGGAGTGGGGGGGAAGTCTCCCCCCTCGCTGCGGCTCTGCGAGCCTCCGCTCCCCCCCTCTGCGGGGGACACCCCCGCAACGCCCCCGTCCATAACTCCCTGCTCCCTACTCCCTACTCCCCACTCCCCACTCCCCTCCCCCCCCATGTTATACCTCTACGGCATTACCGGTTCCGGTAAGACCGAAGTATTTCTCCGCGCCGCCGAGTCCATGCTGAAAGACGGCAAGTCGGTGATTTACCTCGTGCCAGAAATTGCGCTGACGCACCAGATGGCGGAACTGATTGGCAAGCGGTTTGGACAGTCGGCGGCGATGCTTCATTCGGGGATGAGTCCGGGAGCGCGGCTTGCCGAATGGTCGCGGATACGGCGGGGACAAGCGCCGATTGTGGTGGGGCCGCGCAGCGCGGTGTTTGCGCCGGTGCGGAATCTGGGGATGATTATTATTGACGAGGAACATGACGGCTCGTACAAATCGGGCAACACTCCCCGCTACCACGCGCGGCAGACGGCAATCAGGCGGTGTTCGGTGGAAGGGGCGAAGCTGGTGATGGGTTCGGCGACTCCTTCCGCCGAGGCGTGGAAGCTCATGGCTGAGGGGACGATTAAGCGGCTGAACCTTTCGCTGCGTCTTGCCGGGGGGAGTTTGCCGGACATCAAGCCGGTGAGTCTGGAAAACGCCGAAGGCTGCCTGAGCGCCGAACTGAAAGAAGAAATTCGCCTAACGGCGCAGATGAAACGGCAGACGATACTATTCTTGAACCGCCGGGGCTTCGCCCACTTTTATCATTGCCCTTCCTGCGGCTATGAGCAAACCTGCCGGCGCTGTTCGGTGTCGCTGACCTGGCACAAAAGCAAGGGCAAGGCGCTCTGCCACTACTGCGGCTACTGGGAGCCGCCGCCTGTTGCCTGTCCCCGCTGCGGTTCCCTTGAGGCGGGTTACCGGGGCTTCGGCACGGAAATGATTGAGGAAGAAGTGCGGCGGACTTTCCCCGATTTGCGGGTGCGCCGCGCCGATGCCGATGCCGTTGGCAAAAAGGGGCAGCTTGAAGAAACCCTGTCGATGTTCAGGGCCGGCATGGTTGACGTACTGCTGGGAACGCAAATGGTCGCCAAAGGGCTGAACTTTCCCGGCGTCCGCCTGGTGGGGGTAATCCTTGCCGACACGGGCCTTCACTTGCCGGACTTCCGCGCCGCTGAGCGGACGTTTTCGCTGATTGTGCAGGTGGCGGGACGGGCGGGGCGTTATTTCCCCGACGGCAAGGTTATCGTGCAAACTTTGCGCATGGGAGACCCGGTTATCACCCGTTCCTGCGCCGTTGATGTCGCGGGCTTTTTTAACGCGGAACTTGCCCAGCGCAAGGCGCTGCAATTCCCTCCCTACACCCGCCTTATCCGCATGAGTATCCGCGGCAAGGACGCTTCCCGCGCCGATGCTGCAATTAAGCGGCTGGCCGGCATTGCCGTCCCCCTCATGCCGCCGGATGCCGATATGCTTGGGCCGGCGGAGTGCCCCATCGGCATCATCAACGGAAACCACCGCCGTCAGCTTATTCTGCGGGGCAGGTCAATGGGCACACTGCACGGCGCGGCGCGGGTTATGCTGGAACGTTACGAACAGGGACGCGACAGCCGCGTATACCTGGAAGTTGACGTTGATCCGGTCAGTTTGCTGTAAGCCAGGGCAAAGAAGAAAATATAACCAGGGAGTTTTAATACGCCAGTCAGTCACCATGTGTGTTAACTTTCTTTACCACAAACCACACTAACCCACACGAACTTTTAGCACCTGTCTTGTCGTTGTTCGTGTTGGTTCGTGAGGTTCGTGGTAAAAATTCTTTCTTTATTTTTCTTTCTTCTTATTTGAGGCGGGATTTAAGCCGCAGCCGTCGGCGTTCAAATTCTTCCCGCCTCGGCGATTCGGGAGTCAGCAATGCCAATCCCTGTTCGGTAAAAGAAAGGGCTTCTGCCGCATCTTTCAGCCGATGCTCGCTGTCTATCGCTAGGGCGCGTAACGCGGCAGCTTGCAAAGGCGGCTGTTCTGCAGACGCTGTTCTTAAAAGCCATTCCCTGCCTTCATCGTATTTTCCGGCTTTGAGCAGGGCGTAAGCATATTGTAATCCGGCGCGGTGATGGCCGGTTTCAGCGGCATACTGCAAAAGTTTTTGTCCGGTTGTACCGCTCATTGCATACCAGCGAATGGCAAGCGATTCAAGGTCAAAGTTAATTGCTTTTGTTGCCGCACGGGGATCGGATGCAATGCGGGTCATGGCGGAAAAAATCGCGGCAAGGCCGGTAATGTCCCGGCGGTTATGCTCGGCAATTTTAAGCAGCGCGGCATGAGTATCGTCATTGGCGTTTTTAAGAAACGAAAACCAGATTTCAGGGGCCATTGCGCCGGGAATGTCGCCCGTCCGGTCAATGCCCAGAATAGCCGTTTCAATGGTTCCCTGCGAACAGTCGGGGAGTATTTTCTTCCAGAGTCTGCGGGCGGGGTGCAGCAGGTCGGCATGGCGGTAATCCGGCGGAATCATGCCGTTCATTAAACAGCGGGTTTTCAGAATTTGAGAATCAAAACTTTTGCCGTTATAACTGACTATCGTACTATTGCTATTAAATTCACCTAACATTGCCCCGACAAAATCACTTTCGCCGGGGTAGTCAAGCAGCAGGTACTGCGTTAGGTGAATTTTATACCGGGTTGTTTTTGGCCCGGCGCTTGCGGCGGGAATCAACCTGCCGAATGCCGCCAGAAACGCCAGCGTTCCGGCACCGCCTGAAAGGCCGCTGGTCTCAAGATCGAAAAAAAGCAGGTCCTCATACGCCGTTGTATTGGTAATGCCCGGCATCACGATACCGGCGGCTTCCGGCATGGTTGCGGGTAATACAATATCCCCGCCGCCGGCCGCTTCATACCGTAAGGTTAAATAACCCGCGGAGACCCAGCCTTGCCCGGTAAAAAAAGAAAAATCGCTATCACCGGCGGCATGGTGCGTACTGCGGACGGCAGGCTTGACCAACTGAATCCGTTTGAGCCTGTCGCGTAAATTTCCCGTCAATCACCCCTCCCCGCTTCATTATACTCCTAATTATAAAACAGGCACAGGCCGTATACCGTTTGAGCGCCGGCTTCTTTGAGCGCGGCGGCGCAGGCGTCCAGCGTGGAACCGGTGGTCATGACATCATCAAGCATCACCGCTATTTTCGGAACCTGCCGTACCGGCAGTATGCGCCCCCGCAAATTACTCTTGCGGTTTTCCCGTCCCAGTTTTTTCTGGCTTATTGAAGGCATCCGTTTCAGACAGCGGTCGACTATCAAGCCTTTGCCATTTTCAGAATTCCTTTCCAGCAGCCGCGCCAGATATTCAACCTGATCCCAGCCGCTGTTCCGTATTTTTCCCGGACGCGGGGGAACCGGCACAATACGGGCTTCCGGCGGAAAAAAATCAGATTGCAGCGTCTCGCGGATTTTTTCGGCGAAAAAATTCCCCACGGCAAGGTTCTTGCCGAATTTGTACGCGGTCAGCAACTGCCGATATTTTCCCGTGTAGGGAAACAAAACGTTCACCCGGTCAAAGGAACGGCTTTCCTCCTGCCGGCACCCAATACAGCGGCCATGTTCCGATATAAGCGGCTTGCCGCAGCAATCGCACAATTCCCCTCCGCGATTTTCTGCGATCTCCCGCTCGATTCCGGCATGGCAGGTTTCGCATAAACCACGCCACGTTTCCCCGCTGTCAACAAGACCCGCCCCGCAGAGGGAACAGCCGAAGGGAAAAAAATATTCCCGCAGATAAAAGACCGTCCGCCGGACCTTGCCCGGCAGAACATCACCATAATGGTAGTTCATACACTATATAGGGTGAAAAGTTGCATTTTGCATGAGTGTTATGAGCCATAAATTCGCAAAAATTGCACTATTCCCTTGATTCGGCTGTTTTTTTTACTTATATTTATAAAGTGAAATATACGCCATTTTTTGCCGCCCTGCTGGTTTTACCGGTGTTTATGTGCCTCAGTTGCAAAAATGCCCCTCCCCGATCTGCGACTCCGCCGGAAAATATGATTGATGATACAAAAACGGACGAAGAGGCCGATCCTTCTATTGTGATACCTCCGGTGGGAAGCGTCCTGCCGGTATCGGTATTTGGGGAAATTTGGGCTTATGTGGTTGCGGGCAGAGAAGCGGCGCTGACATCCGGGCTGCCCCTCTCCGACATCGGTTACTTTGGCGCGGAAATTGATTCTTACGGCAGCCTCACCGAGGTACCTAACCGCCGGAAATTGCCGGCTGTTTCCGGCCCGGCAGGATCGGCGCGGGTTCATCTGGTGGTCAAATGCGACAGCCGTTCTTTAACTCACTTTGTGCTGGTTCCCGGCAGCGCCGAACGGAAAGCCCTGATTGCCGATCTGATCGCTGCGGCCAAAAATTTTGACGGTCTGCAGATAGATTTTGAAAATGTCCCCCAACGGGACGGGGCGGCCTTTCTGTCCTTTTTGGCGGAACTCAAAGCTGCCCGCGGCAATAAAATATTCACTGTAGCGTTGCCCGCCCGCATGAAAAAACTCAACAATGACGTTTATGACTATGAAAAAATACTGCCCCTGGTAGACCGCATTTTGGTCATGGCCTATGACGAACATTGGTCAACCAGCGCCCCCGGCCCCATCGCTTCCCTTTCCTGGTGCAAAAAAGTGGCAAACTATTCTCTGGGCGTCATTGGCCGGGAAAAACTGATCATGGGAATTCCGTTCTACGGACGGGCATGGGGCGATTCAAACCCTTCACAGGCCCATGTGTATACCGGCATCGAACGGGTTATCAATGAAAACAATGTTAAAGAAATTCGCCGGGAAAACGGCATCCCCACATTCGACTATAAAATACCCGTCTCGGTAAAAGTATACTACGATGACGAATATTCCCTTTCCGCCCGCATGGAAATGTACCGCGCTATGGGCATCACCTCAATAGGATTCTGGCGGCTCGGCCAGGAAACCCCCGCCGTATGGAAACAGATTAAATTAAAAAACCAGTAAGTAACAGATAACAGTTAACAAAGACTATTGACTTTAATGAAGAGATATAAAATAATTTCCATATGGATTTTCTTATAGGATATTATTATCTTCATATGCCGCAAATTATATTTATGCTATTCAGTTGCGCAAGCATATTTTTGGCGCCTTTTATTATATCGGGAAAATGCACCGGAAAAAGGTATTTAATCAGTATAATAATAATTAATATAGCGGAAGCGGCAACGATAATATATTTGTTTTCAAGATTTCAATATTATTCACCGGCAAATTTAATGTATATATATAACGCTATTGCAAATATTCAAAAGGTATATATTGTCATTTTTATTTATAATACTATAATTACGGTAAAAAGGTGTAAGACAATCGGGTTAAAAAAGTACAATTATATTATTCCGGGACTTCAATTTTTAAAATTAATTGGTTTTATTACCTGTGTTCTTATATTAATAAAAAAACTGGA
>JAITCL010000091.1 GCA_031283105.1 Treponema sp.
AGAGTACATTTTTATGAAATTGGAAATAAATATATAGAAATGTTGATAAAAGATGATGAAAAAATGAAAAATGATATAGTGAAATTATATCATAAAATGAATTTGGGAAAATAAAGTACGGGTACACTACGCCTAACAAAACTGTAACTGTACGCCGCCTTTCGGCGACTAGTGTCCTGTAAAAAACAGACAACAATATAAAAAGATGATATAATTGAGGCATGAGGAAAATACAGCCGCAAATAAACAAGGAAGACAAACTGCTGATGCAAAGATTATTATCGACAGGACGTCTGGAACAAAAGTTCGCGCGGAGACTTCAAACCGTGTTGTTGCGCGAAAAAGGAAAAAGCACGGCGGACATCGCGGAATTTTTAGGAATAAACCGGGCTGCCATAAGTTTATATGTCAACCGTTATAACACCTGCGGCATTAATTCACTCTTAAATGACAAGACGCGGAAGCCGGGAAAAGAACCGGTAAGCCAGAAAATTAAAAATGAAATATGCCGTTTGGCATGCAATGAAAAACCCAAAGATGAAACCCATTGGAGCAGCCGGACGCTGGCGAAGCGGGCCGGCATATCCCATACCAAGGCAAGCCGGATATTGCATGAATACGGATTGAAACCGCATATAACGGCAAAACGTAATTATTCAAACGATCCGGATTTTAAGGCAAAACTGACGGACGTAGCGGGATATGCTTAAAACCGCCTCAAAACGCCGTTGTTTTGTGCGCGGGCGAGAAAACACAGATACAGGCGCTGGAAAGAACCCAGCCAATTCTACCGATAATCCGCAACGTTCCCGAGCGCCAAACCGTGGATTATGAGCGTCATGGAACAACGACGCTGTTTGCCGCCCTGGATTACTTAAGCGGGAAGGTAATCGGCGAATGCAAAGGCTTCCATTCATCAGAAGATTACATTAATTTTCTCAGAAAGACAGATAAAGTTTGCCCGTCTAAAAAAGTGCTGCATATCGTTACTGATAATTTATCAGCGCATAAAACGAAAGCGGTATATGAGTATCTTGAAAGCAGGCCGGACAGGTTTGTTCTTCATTTCATTCCCACCCACTCATCATGGCTGAATCTTGTAGAACGGTGGTTTGCGGAAATAACAAACAAACGGATACGCAGAGGTAACTTTGAATCCGTACCGCAGTTAATAAAAGCGATAAAAGATTATATTAGGACATGGAACAAGTCAGGACGTTCTTTCACATGGACTAAAAAACCGTCTGAGATACTTGCTAAAATAAAAAAGGCTAGAGCATGTTGATATTTGTTTTTTACACCACACTAGATGATAATCCAGATGTGAAACTTACCGATCCTGATAATTTATCGCCTGTGCTAAAAAAATATAAAAACCTGATGATTTCCGCTATAAAATATTACGGCATGGACATTGATAAAGATATGCCGAAAGATGAATTTTTGAAAGAACTGAAAAAAGCGTCCATGAAAAAAGGCGCGTTTTTACAGACAAGAGCCATTATTGGAGAATGTGAACTTGTAGACATAGTACAAAATTCAGATGATCCGTTTGCCGAAAAAGATTGTTTTCACTGGATTTTGAAAAATCCCATATTATATGAAAAACCGATAACCAATGTATTAGGTCATTTAAGATTGTGGAATTTTAACACATAAATATTGTTTAATCCTTACATAATTTTATACTCATATTATCTTAATCCTATAGGAGGCTATTATGAGAGTAGCAAGAGTAAGCCGCGCAGGGAGAGCCGCAAGACGGAGCGGCGCAGTACCCGGCGGCAGCGGCTGGTCAAGCGGAGAGCTTGGTCGCTAGTGAAAACAATTCACGAAATATCGCGGCTGTTGTGGGAAACCCCCGCAGTCATGATGTTTTCCACTGGTAAAGATTCAATCGTTACGCTTGATTTAATGATTAAACATTACAAAGGCGAAATGAAATTTGTCTATTTATATTTTGTCAAAGGCTTGCCTATGAAAGAATCCATATTACAGCATTATGAGAAAAGATACGGAATAGCCATAGACAGATTGCCTAGCGCACATCATATAGCCATGAAAACAGGGAAGAAAACACAGTCAGATACCCCCGACAAAGCCGGGGGCTTGAATGGTGAACCGCTCAAAGCGGTTTGTTCTGGAACCGCCTAAAGGCGGTTTTTGGTGTCACTTATCTTTGAATATTTCTAACTGGTCAAGCCGGTGGTCCTCTGCTTCCTGTTCCTTGATATACTTACGTATCGTTGCTTCATCCCGTCCGGCTGTTGACACATAATATCTTCTTGCCCAAAAATTTTGTCCGCTGAAGTTTTTTTGCCTCCCTACAAATCTCCGCGCTATCGTTATAGCGCTTTTCTCTTTGATATAGCCGATTACTTGCGCTACGGCATATTTGGGGGGTATCTCAATAAGCATATGGATATGATCAGGGCATAAATGCCCTTCTACTATCTGGCTCTCGCGTTCCCTTGCCAACTCGTGGAAAATACTTCCCAGATATTTTGCCACTCCCCCATACAGTTGCTTCTTGCGGTATTTCGGTATCCATACCACATGATACTTGCATTCCCATTTGCTATGGGCTAAACTCTTTACATCGTTCATTGTACCTCCTGTCTCTTGAACTTTGGCGGTTCGCCTTGATAGGAGGCTCTTTTATATTCCCTGAAATGGCAAACTCTTTTAGGGAGGTGTCCAAGAAGAATTTTTTACCACGGAGTTACACGGAGTTTCACGGAGGAAAAAAGGATGTCGTATCAAAACTCCGTGTTCCTCCGTGTCCTCCGTGGTTTTTATTTCTTCATCGTATTAATCAGTGCTTCCCTAGTCCCCGCTCGCCACTTCCTATCATCCCCTTCCCCGCGTTAACCAATTCCAACCTGCGGGACTATATGGGACGTACCGTTGCGGAAAGCCTTCAAATAGTACGGGAGCTTACCGGCCTTTCCCTGCCGGAAATTCCCGTAGAAAGCATTAAATCTTCCGATAATAAAGGTAGCTTTCTGGGAAAATCATTCTGGGCGGCGCTTGTCCGGGGCGGCTACCAGGGGGCTGTATACTACATTGACCAATGGAGAGGGGAACATTGAAACGGGCTTTTAACACCAAAACTATCATTACTACTCTGGTTTTATTTCTCCTTCCCCGGCTGTTGTATGCGCAGGAGGCCGCCGGCGCTCGTGTGTTTAACCTTGACGAAACCATGAACATTCTCTACGCGGCCAACGACAAGGAACGAAAAGAATTCCACTGGGATCCCTTTTTTCGGGAAGGCTCCTTTACCCTGGGCGGCCATTACGGGGCATTTCCCACGGCGCTTTCGGCGGGGAAAAGCGGCTTTTTAATGGTGGACAACCGGGATATTTATACCGTTTCCCTGCCCTACCAGGACAGGGGCGAACTGGTTTTCCCCGAACCTTTTGTCAACATCATCAAGGAAGCCTTTACCCGCAGTATCAAGGAAGATTCATCCCATTACCGGATTGCCGCGATTATCGTTGATCCGGGCCACGGGGGAAAGGATCCCGGAGCGGTCAGCACTCATACCATAAACGGCAAGCCGCTGAATGTTAATGAAAAGGACATCGTTCTTAACACTTCAAAATTGCTGCGGGACTTGCTCGTCAGGGCCTATCCCGACAAGCGGATACTCATGACCCGTGAAAGCGACATTACCTGTAGTCTGGAAGAACGTACCGTTATTGCCAATTCCGTCCCCATCAGAAAAAACGAGGCGATTATCTATATCTCGATACACGCCAATTTCTCCTCAAACAAAAACGTCAAGGGCTTTGAAGTCTGGCACCTCAAACCCGACTTCCGGCGCGACGTGCTGGATCAGTCGCTGTTTCCCGAATCCCCCGAACTGCGCAAAATAATGAATCTGCTCACCGAAGAAGCCTTTATCGCGGAAAGCATCAAAATAGCCGAATCAATTCTTGAATCGTTAAAAACGGCAATGGGCGCCGCCATACCTTCCCGTGGCCTCAAGGAAGAGGACTGGTTTGTCGTGCGGCGCAGCCGTATGCCCGCAGTACTGGTGGAGTTAGGCTTTGTCAGCAACAAAGACGACGCCCTGCTGATGACCACCGACGCGCACTTGCGCAGCATGGTCGAAGCGTTGTATAAAGGAATCGCCGAATTTGTAGGCGATTTTGAGCGCTCAGGAGGGTTTATCGCCGGGCGATGAATGGCGAAATAAACAACATTCCGGTTATTTTTTCCCGCCTCCGTATGTTCAGGAAAAGGCTGCTGTTGATTGCCCTGGCGGCGCTGGCGGCAGCGGCTTTGATCGAATTTCTTGCGGGGGGGCTTGTACGAAGAACATTTGTGTTCTATACTATGGATAGCAGGATGGCGTCCGTTGAGGAGAGATACCTCAAACGTTCCTCGTCCCGGGAAGTTAATATAACCCGGTATGTGGAAGAGGCGCTGTTGGGGCCGGTTTCCCCACATTCCCTGCCCCTGTTTCCCCCGGAAACAAGGCTTTTGTCTTTGTTGTACCGGGATGGGGTAGTTTATGTGAATTTGTCGGAAGACGCTGCGATGCCGGCGGAAGGCCCCTTGGCGCAGGATATGCCGGCATCAGGCGCACTTTTGCAAAGTACGCTTTTGCAAAGCTCGCCTTTGCAAGGCGGGGAGGTTTTCATCAATATGAAAACCCTCTATTCCGGCGTCAGAAGGAATTTTTCCTTTGTCAAAGACCTGCGCTTTTTTATTGCCGGAAAAGCCGCTTATGCGGGCAAATTCCGGTAACTGCCATTAAAACGGCAGTTACCTACACGATAAGCGACATTAAAACGCCGCTTATCTCCCGGTAATCGCCATTAAAACGGCAATTACCTGTACGTTGGGGCTTTTTTTGAGCTTGAGCCTTGAAAAACCCTCAATGTGCAAATTTGCGGGAAAAAGCAAATTTTGAGTGTTTTGGTGTTGACAAAATCGCTTGAAGTCGTTACAGTTTTAGTAACGTTAAATTTAGATCAACGTGATTTATTGAAAGGAGCTTTGCATGAAAAAGATGCTTATTTTTGTCGCCATCGTATCATTAGTGGCGGGGTCCCTGTTTGCTGAAGAAGCGATTCTTATCGATTTTGGTAAGCTGGCAGCGGATATTCATGTTGCTGTTAGTCCGGACGATCAGGACAGTACGCCGAACCATAACCGCGCAACCATGATGGATTATTCCCGTGTGCGGTTTGGGGGTTCTTTCACCGAAGAACAGAAGAAAGTAATGCGGACGTCGCTCGCCATTGCTAACTGGGAAGTACTGCTTGCTTCGTCTTCGCGGACGGTAACCAACATGGTTCTCAGTTATACCAAGGAAGCTGATTCCAAACAGTGGGGCAAGGTTATGGGCGTTCGGGTCCACTTCCCCCTGGAAAGCTACAACTCTTGGGCGCTTATTGCGCCGCCTTTTGAGATTCCCGCTTTTGAGCCGCAGGCCAATGTTTCGGACGACGGAACCATTGAGGCGAATCAGGAAGGTGGAAATGGCATTACCGGCCCGAGCCGTTTTGAAGACGGATACGGCGTGGTAAAAAATGTCGGAACCATTAAATCCATTGCGGTCAATGTATACGGTTTGAATTTCCCCCACGCGCTTTCTACAGTCTATATTGACAGTTTCGGAGTCAAGAGATCATCGTTCATGGGTTATCTGACCTTTGACGGATGGGGAGAACTGCGCTGGGACAATCCTTCTTATGTTCAGGAAGTGCGGAACCGCGACCTTCGCCTGTACCCCTTATATCCGGCCTCTACGCCCTTCATCAAATTCGCGGGCTTTGAGATCAAACGCGATGCGGCCAAAGATGGCGGTGATTTTATCAGCTATTTTAAGGACGTAAAAATAATTTACGACAAAGCGGTTCTTGACACCGACAGAGACCTGGACGACGAAGCTCTGTGGAACATTATCCTTGATCGGGAAAATGCCCGCAAGAGTTGGGAAATGGAACGTTTCGGCCAGAATCAGGTACTCCGTTATTTGGATGCCCAGAAACAGGCCCGTGAGAATGATTTCACTCCCACTGAAACCAAATAAGGAAATGCCGGATTACCGGCAAATTTAAGCGAAGCTGCCTGAAAACCGGAAACGATTTTCAGGCAGTTTTGTTATATTAGTAATATGAAAGATGCTATCACTCCCAATAAGGAAGCCCTGCGGCAGACTTTTGAATTAACTTCCGGGGTCAGGTCTCTGGTTGTTAAAGATATTGAAACCCGTGTAGAAGAGGCGCTGGAATCATTACATTCCCCCCCCACTCTCAAGATACGCCTAAAAGAATTCGACAGCTATTACAAGAAATATTTGCGCCTGCTTAAATCAGGTATTGCCGAACCGCAAATTACCGACCTTATGGGTATCAGGGTTATCTGCCCCTTTATTGAAGACCTTACCAAAGCGGAAACGTTGATAAAAGAACATTTTGACGTTATTGAAACAGAACAAAAAGGGCACTATACCTTTAAGGAATTCGGTTACGAATCAATCCATGTGTTGATCAAAATACCCGCCGATATTATTCACAAGAGGGGGCCGGCCGGCTGCGATGCGGCTGAAATACAAATACGCACCATTTTGCAGGACGCCTGGGCGGAAGTAGAACATGAACTGGTTTACAAAGCGGAATTTAACCCGTTTGACATGCCGATGAAACGCAAACTTGCCGCCGTCAACGCAAGCCTTTCCCTTGCCGACATTATTTTTCAGGAGATTCGCGGCTACCAGAAACAGCTTAACAGCCAGTTGGAAAGACGGCGGGAAACGTTCTACCGGAAGATTGAAGAATCCACCGATGATCTGCTGTTTTCGGACATTGCCGCCCAAAAGATAAGCCAGCCGCAAGATACTTCTCATCTGCACCAGGGCACTAGCTCCATTGACGATCTGCTGCTGAACGCGTTATATGCCCACAATAAAAACCAGTTTGAAGAAGCCATTGCCCTGTACAGCCAGATACTTGAGCTAAAACCGGAAAAGCCTATCTGTTCCCTTATTTACAAACACCGGGGAATGGCCAATTTTGCCCAATCCAAATATCAGGACGCCATAGCGGATTTTACCCATGCGCTTGATCTGGAAAAAACCTACAAAACCGCCTATTACCGGGGCGTTGTCTATTCTGTGCTGAAACAACACTCCGAAGCCATTGATGATTTTACCCTGTCGCTGGAAATGAACCCGTTTCAGGCTTTTTGCCTGTTCCGGCGCGGTCAGGCATATTACCATGTCGGCGATTATCCCCAGGCCCTTTCCGACTGCGAATCGTCACTTGCTATGGAGCCTCAAAACGAAACGGTGCAAAAGTTCCGCGTTCTGATTCAGGGTAAGTTAAAGATGTAAGGATACTGGTAGTCTGTAAAATCTCTCACACGCTCAATAAACGCACTCTTTAAATGACCGCGAAGCGGTCTTCTTTGCCGTGTAGAGCTTTAATGCCGCATAGCGTAGCACCTGTAAACGCCGCTGTTTGCAATAAAAGCAAGGTCACCTTTAGGTGACCGCCAGTGCGCAGTACACCAAGGTTAGAAGAACACAAAGGGGGAAAAAGGTGTTGGTTTCACTTGGGTATTGGTGACAGTCACCGATTCGAAACTGGCGGTGAGCAGTTACCGTCATGTTATGTGAAGTATGGGCGTACTTTTATTTATATTATTATTCTCCTAACATTTCATACAAATTTCCTAAATGATGTTTTTTTATCTGTTCCCATTCATAAAAAGCATTTTCAGAATAATACATACCAGCTTTACTACTTTGACTTGAATAGTAATGATACAATTTATCACTTCCATATTTATAGCTATGAAAATAAATTTTTTTTCCGCTATTATCTTTTAAAATGATTTCATCTTCAGTAATTATTATTTTAATATCATGTTCCATAGAAAACCAATGATCATGTTCACTAAGTGAAATTATTCCTTCTATTGTATCCGTTTTTATAAATAATAAAGTAATATAATGCATTATTTTATCATTAAGACAAAGTTCTTTATTGTTTTTAATTTCAAACATAAAAAAATCCTTTCCATCTACAATTAAAATTGCCTGGCTTTCTCCTTCATTTTTAACATTTAAAATAGTGTAGCAACGACATCCATAAAATAATAAACAAAAAACAAATGTTAATATCAAAAAATACTTATGTTTATTTTCCATATACAATATTATATCATAAATGTTTTTTATTTCAATATAATATATATTCTAGCCGTGTCCTCCGTGGCTGATTATTTCTTCGCATACATTGACGAATCCGTCGCAACGGCATCAGGATTTTCGCCGTCGGCGCCGGCACACAGCGATACCGGAACGCAGCGCAGGGAAGAACCCGGCGCATACGTGTCCGAACAACTAACAAGAAGTTTAAGGTAATTTTCACTCACAGCCCGGCGGCGCCCCGCCGAATCGGGTTCTCCCTTTTCCATAACGGCGGATAACTCACGGCCCAGCCAGGATTGCGCATAATCCCGCCTGCCTTGCAGAGCCAATGCGGTAAGGGCTTCCACCCGCCGCGTTGCGTCACGTTCACATACGGGGTTTTTCAGGGAAGAAGCGGCGGTTCCCGGACGTTTTGAGTAAGGAAAAGCGTGTATCCACGCAAAGCCGATTTTTTCACACAGGGTGAGGGTTTGCTCAAATTCAGTTTCGGTTTCGCCGGGGAAACCGGCAATAATGTCGCAAGCCAGAAAGGGATTGTCTTTGACCGAGCGCACAAGCGCCGCCCCCTGTTCCACTGTCTGCGATGTATAGGCCCTGCCCATGCGGCGCAGTACCGTATCGCTGCCCGACTGCACCGAAAGGTGAAAATGGGGGCGTATCCGCGGATGGGCCAACACCGGTGCCAGCTTGTCATTGATTCCTTCCGGTTCAAGGGATGAAAGGCGCAGGGCGATGGATGCGCTGCCTTCCAAAAGATAGTGCAAAAGCCCGGCAAGATCGAGGCCGGAATGATTATACTGGGTGATGTTCACGCCGGTAACCATCAGTTCGGCGCAGCCCCGCGTTTCAAACGACCGCAATTCGGCAAGGGCGGCTTCCGGCGGCAGACTGACGCTGGGGCCGCGGGCAAGGCATACGCGGCAGTAAGTACAGCCGTTATCGCAGCCGTCCTGTATCTTCAAATAACCCCGCGAATGGAAAGAAAATTCTTCCGGCTTAAAGTTGAAGGGCCCTCCCCCCTGCGCCTGTTCTATCCACCTTTCCAAAATTTGCGGCAACAAGTTGCCGGGCAGCAAATCGCCGGAGGTTTCACTTTCCGGTACATCAGCCGCCGCTTTCAGCAGATAGCCCGGCAGTTCAAGCAAGGCGCTTTTGGTTACTCCGGTACCGCCAACCACAAAAAGCCGGCGGTTTTCCCGACTGCCTGAAATTCCCGCAGTGGTTTCCGCTTCAAGTAATGCAATTTCAGCGGAATCAAGTTGCGCATAACAGCCGGTAACGAGGACGCATGAATTCGGATTATCCCGCAATGCCTTGCGGATAAGACGGCGGCTTTTTTGATCGGCTTTTGAAGTTACCGTACAGGTATTGATGATGATTATTGACGGCCCCGGTATCGCCGTTCCCGCAGAAACCAGAGTAAAACCCGCTTTTCTGAATGAATCGGCAAGGGCTTCGCTTTCAAGCTGGTTCAGCTTGCAGCCCAGGGTAAAGATCGTGACGGGATACATTGAAGCGGTTATCGGTTGGCAAGGGCCTGCCGTGTGCGATCCAGGCCGCGCCGCGCGTCGGGAAGCTGGGGATTCAGCGCGATAGCCTTCTCGTAGGCGCTCACCGCCTCCGTCAGATCACCGGCGTTTTCGCGGGCAAAGGCAAGCCGCGTCCACCAGACGGCGTTCCCCGGCATCCAATGAACTGCCGTAGAAAGGGCAATATCCGCGTGGCGGTACTTCCCCATCCGTATATAAATTTCCCCGATAAAATAATACACGTTTTCTATCCGCTGCCCGCTGGGGGCAAGATTCACATATTCCTGAAAATATTGCAGGGCTTCGCTGTTGTTTCCCTGATAGTAGTATACCTCGCCGAGAATTTCCGCCACCCGCGCGTCATAGCGGCTGAGGCTGCGGGCGGTACGGGCGGAACGCAGGGCTTCCCCATAGCGTCCCAACCGCAAGAAGCTCCAACAGGCGACCACATAGGATTCCAGACTGCCCGGATCGGCGGTAATTTCTTCCTGACAGATTTGAATAGCCCGCTCGAAATTTCCCAGCCGGTATTCGGCAAGGGCGTCCGGTTTTACCTGCGCAAAAACAACCGTCCCGGCTGTCGCCAACAGCAGGACGGCCACGGCGCGGCGTACATTACTCATAATGCAGCGTTCTTCCCGGTCATGGTGCAGCGGCCGTTAAACACACAGCCCGACTCCATAAAAATTTCAGGGGCGGTTACATTTCCCTCAAGTTTGCCGGTAACGGTAACTTCGACTTTTTCATCAGCGGTAACATCGCCTTTCACATAACCCCGTATTATTACCCGTGACGCGTCAATATCGGCATTCACCACCGCTTCCCCATCAACGACCAAAAGCCCCCGCGCACTGATGTCCCCGGAAACTTTGCCCCGGATAAGAAAGGGCTTCTCAAAATGTAAAGTCCCGGAAAAATCAATATCCGGCGAAAGAATCGTGTCAAAATCATCATCTTCCAGAACGTCACTGTGAATGTCGGTCACTCTACCCTCCGCACATGGGCATTATATACTACTTGTTCAGAAATCGCTACCAGTATATCATAAACACAAAGGAGAAAACAATGGACTTTGTAGAGATAATGAAAGGCAAGGCCGTATCAAAGCAAAAAAAGCTGGTACTGCCCGAAGGGACTGAACCGAGGACAATCAAGGCGGCGCGAATCATCATTGACGAGCGGCTTGCCGCAAGCGTAACCCTGCTGGGGGAAACCGCGAATATTCAAACAGCGGCGGAAAAAGAAGGGGTTAACCTCGGCGGTATACATATAGTGTGCCCCAAAACCGACACCAAGCTGAATTCATACGCCCATGAGTATTATGAACTGCGCAAACATAAGGGCATGACTGAGGAACAGGCCAAAATTGACATGGCCGATCCCCTGCGCTGGGGGGCGATGATGGTTCATTTGAACGAGGCCGACGCGATGGTTGCCGGCGCTGAAAATACCACGGGCGACGTGTTACGGGCGGGGCTTGCCATTATCGGCACGGTTCCCGGCCTGAAAACCGCCTCGTCCTGTTTTGTCATGGCGGGTCTTGATTCCCAATGGGGCGCCGACGGGGCGATGATTTTTTCCGACTGCGCGGTGATTCCCGACCCGACTGCCGAACAGTTAGCCGACATCAGCGAAAGCGCCGCCCGCTCCTGCCGTGAATTTCTGGGAGTGGAGCCGGTTGCCGCCCTGTTGTCATTTTCCACCAAAGGTTCCGCCAAGCACGATAATGTCGCCAAGGTGCAGTCTGCGGTTGAAATCCTGAAAGGGAGGAATCCCGGCTTTGTGTTTGACGGTGAATTGCAGGCAGACGCGGCGCTGGTTCCTTCGGTAACCGATAAAAAAGCGCCGGGCAGCCCGGTCAAAGGGAAAGTCAACACGCTGGTTTTTCCTGATCTGGGCGCGGGCAATATCGGCTACAAGCTGGTACAGCGTCTGGGCAATGCCGAAGCCTTTGGCCCCTTCCTCCAGGGTTTTGCGAAACCAATCAGCGACTTGTCCCGCGGCGCCTCGGTTGATGATATTGTTACTACCTGCGCGGTGACGCTTTCGCGGGCGCAGTAAGAGGAAGAATTTTAACCACAGTAAAGCTGAGACTGCCCAGAAAGAATTTTTCACCACGGAGGACACGGAGAACACGGAGGAAGAGAAACAGAGTAAAAGTTCGTGATGGTTCGTGTGGTTTGTGGTAAAATTCAAACTTATTGGACAGACACTAATTCTTCTAACGTTTTGGAACAACTTTGGTTTTCAGCTTTTTCTCGCCTGATTTAGACTGAACAGCGGCGGGAGGATGGCTGTCGAATACGGCAAGGGCCGCGTCATGAAAACCAATGGACACGCGGCGCAGAAATTCGTTCAGTGTGTATGCCAGAGATCCCAGCGTTGTTTTCTTCCGTTTAATAGAAGTAAGGTCTACATCAATGAGCAGGCCGGGCTGCAGGTGGCGCGGGTTGACCATACAATCAAAACGGTAATATTCCTTTTCCAGACGGGCAAGACGTTCTTCCATAATACGCCGTTCGGCGGGGTACAGGAATTCGCACATATTTTTTATCCGCTCATGCATCCGGGCCAATGCCCGGCGGGTATCGCCGTGGCGGAAATCACCGCGGCGAATATCGCCGGGGCGGCTGTCTTTTTCGACAAGGGTTTCGCCCGAAATTTCGTACAGGGCTTCGCCTTTTTTTTTCTTGATCATGTCCCGTATGCGGCTTTTGTTTTTTTTGGCAAGGTCTTCAAAATCGTTGACCTTAAAAACCGATTTGGAATCCTGATAGGTCACTTCCATCAAATCCCACAAATGCTGCACGTCATTCTCAAAATTCCTGACCTGAGTCTCATAGATTTTGCAGTCTTCGGCAAGCCGGTCGCGGTCAAGGTACCACAGCCGTATCTGATAACGCTCATCGGGCAGATGAACCTCATCATTATCTTCATACTCGCGTATGATCAATTCGCGCCCATTGTGCGCATTCTCGATAAATTGATAACCCATATTCGCATGGTCAAGCAGCGCGACAAGCAGATTAACCGCCGTACTGAATCCGCGGGTGCGGATGGTTTCGATATCCGCGCTCTTCCTGACATGCTCGCGTACATTTGCCATGTTTAAACCGGGGGGAACAATTTCAGCAAGAAGGCCGGTAATCCTTTCCTCAAGCTCCTTATCGGCGCAAGCGTCAATCGTGCGGTCGATACTTTCAATAATATGCCGGGGGATAAGGTCTTTGATCAGGTATTTGGCCGCCGCATGGCAGTAGAAAATGGGGCTGATGAGCAGGGTATCGGGAACATTGATTGAAAGTTTAAGATCGGTTACGGTTTTGGGCCTCTGCGCATTATCCCTGAAAACGCACTTGACGATTAAGCCGGGACTCTCTTCGGGGAGAAACGCTCCGGCATCATGGCGGAGCAGATTATTGGCATGATCCTCCAAATCGTTGAGGTTCCGGCCCGCGGACGTTTCAATCTCGCCGGTGTTGAATTGGCCGGCCTCACCTCCCGAACGCAGCAGTTCCGCAATTTCGCCGGCGGTATGGTATATAAAAGCCGCAGTTTCGTCCTTGTCATCAGAAGCCGTATAGCGGCCAAACATTTCCTGATAATGCCGGTTAATAGCGTCATACACTTTTTCTTTCAGTCCGCCCTTGCCGCTCAGGCGCTCAAAAACCTCCGCGGGCAGTTTTCCCTTGAGGTAATGAAGCATAGTGCCGGTTTCCTCTTCCAAAACCAGCGCTGCCGCAAACGGCGCCGTCTGCGGCACATTCCGAATGTCCGCGGCGGATTTCCGCGCATAAACGGCATTGGGGCGTTTGGATAAATTAACCGTTCCCATAGGGCAACTCCTTCAGCTACAGGGTATCATATTATGGCGGGTGTGGATACTGGCGGAAATCCAAAAGATTCACACAAAGACACGAAGAAAGAGAAGAAGGAAGAATTACATAAATCCGCCTGAGAAGGCCGCGCGAGGCAGCAAAAAACCGGGAGAATCTGCCTACAGAGCCCCCCAGCACTTAAATAACCATGCACATCGTATTACTATGAAATCATGTCGTATTTAAGTGCTGGGCTTTTACTGTACACCTAGTTTTTGCTTTTACTCCCTGGTCTCTTCCGGCAGAGAATTCCCGGAATTTTTTTGCCGCCCCGCCGGCCTCTCTCAGGCGGCTTGGCTGATATAGTACCTCAGGAAATTCCCCCTCCCTCTTCCTCCGTGCCCTCCGTGGTTAAATTCTTCTTAATATTTCTCACTACGCACAACTTTCCGGTGACAGGCACGCCGCGCCATTGGGTAAAAAGCGGCCTTTACTATACTATCGTAACGTGATACTATTTTGACAGGCGGGTATTTTAGTGATACAGAATTTTGGGGATAGAGATACTGAGGCGCTATTTAACAGAGAACCGATAAAGAAACTGCACCCTAATCTGTTTCAGCGCGCCAGAAGTAAACTGCTTATTATACACGCCGCTGTAAACGAAGACGATCTGAAAGTTCCGCCCGGAAACCATTTTGAAAAATTAAAAGGGGATAAAAAGGGATGGTGCAGTATTCGAATAAACAGTCAATGGAGAGTAATTTTTAAATGGGTACAGGGAAATGCCAGAGACGTTACTATTACCGATTATCATTAGGGGGACGTTATGAAAAAGAAACTTGATTTAATACCGCCGGGAACCATTTTATACGCAGAGTTTATGGAACCTCTGGGAATTACATCATACCGGTTAAGCAAGGAAATAAAAGTACAGCAGACTGCAATCGGCCAGATAATTAACGGCAACCGAAGGATAACCGTTGGCATGGCTTTACGGCTTTCAAAATATTTTGGCAATTCAGCCCAATTCTGGCTTAATCTTCAAAATCATTATGATATTGAATCCGAAATGGAAAAAAAAGAATACCTGATTAACGAAATAGTCCCCCATAGCTTTGTAGCGGAAAAAGCGGCTGCCTATGCGTAAACCCGCATTTTTTGCAACAGCGTAAAAATGAAACCGTGAATTTAATCAAATAAATCCCTATGGGTGACAGTCATCCATGCGCTGCCCCTTTTCTTCCCCTCCGTGACCTCCGTGGTGGAAATTCTTCCTGCCCTCATACCCCGCGCTGTCTGGCCCGTCGTGTTTTACGATAAGATTGCGGATAACTGGCTGACCGCCGTCCCCCATGATTAATAAACTCTCTGTAACCCGTTGCATACCTCCCTCTGACCGCAGCGCGGACGGTGAGCTAAAGCTCACCTCTTTTTACTCATCTTGGTTACCTTGTCCGGCGCTGGGGCATGATAAATTCACTCATTCGCACGGCTACGCCGTGCTTTACGTGCCCCCTTTTTTCTTCTTTGTGTTCTTAATTACCTTTGTGATCTTTGTGTGAATTTTTGGGGTTAAAAGCGGGGGGCGGGATTGCGAATAAAGAAAATTTATAGGTTGAATTTATCCTATTTTTTGATTATACTTCAATGAGGGGGCTTACCATGACCATCAATACTGAAAGCCTGGTATCAATTACTGAAACGAATCAGAATTTTTCCCGTGTAACCCGTTTGGTTGACAGAACGGGGGCGGCGGTAGTGCTTAAAAATAATGTCCCCCGATATATCATTTTTGATTTTAACCAACTCAAGGATGAAGAAACCTCTTCAACAAGTGAAGCCCTGGTATCCGCCCGGAAACTCCTTAAAAAACACCTCCCGGCTTTTAAGAAATTAGCGCAGTAGTCCGCATGAAACGATTGGCGGGCGAAGCAGTGATCGCCATGCATAGCGAGCTTATAGTTCAAAGCGGCGGTCTTGATGGTATTCGGGACTCCACTATGCTTAATGCTTCAATCAATTCACCTTTTCATACTTTTGATGGACAGAATCTCTATCCCACTATTCAGGCAATGGCGGCGCACCTCGCTTTTTCGTTAATCAAAAATCATCCATTTCTTGACGGCAACAAACGTATTGGTATTTTGTCTATGCTGGTTTTTCTGGATATTAACGGTCTTCCGGTTGATTGTACCGATGATGAGTTGGTAACTCTCGGATTGGGGCTTGCTGACAGTTCCATTACAGAACCGGAGTTGATAATTTCGCACAGCTAATGTTTTGTCCCAGTGGTAAGGTGACAGTCACCATAGGGAAAATTCCCTATAAAAAGTGACAGTCCCCGCTCCGAAAGGGTTTGGCACCTCTCTGGCATTTTTCGCACAAAAACAGTATCATAATAGTATGCGTTTGCATGAAATTCCCGCGGAAACAGAAGCGATACAACCCGGCGATATGGCTGATAAACTGGCAGAGTTTATGGGGAGGCATGATTTTTTTGTCCTCAGTACCCATGATCCAGCGGATGCGGACGGTCTGGGGGCACAGATGGTAACGGCCTGTATCCTGCGGGGAAAGGGAAAAAAGTTTCGCATCATTAACGCCAGCGCCATACCCAAACATTTCAGATATATGGAACAGCAGGGGATAATTGAACAGTGGGACAAGGAACAACACGGAGAACTGCTGGAACAGGCTGGCCTGATTCTGCTGGATACGGCGGACGAGCGCACGATGGGTCAAATGAAAGATGCGGTGTACCTGGCAAAAGAAGTGTTTGTAATTGACCACCATGAACCAAAACGCCATGCCGCTTTTTCGGGTATTGCCGATCCTTCTTCGGCGTCTACCTGCGAATTGACGGTGGAACTGGCGAAAAGCCTGGGGGCCGTTCTTGATCCGCAGACCGCCTTTGCCGCATATATCGGCATTGCCTACGATACCGGTTTTTTTGCCTATTCAAAAACGGGGCCGCGGACATTCCGTTCGGCGCTGGCGCTTTTTGGGCTGGGTGTAAAGCCCAACGAAGTTTACCAGCAGCTTCACGAAAACGCTTCAATAGCGGTGTTGCTGCTGCAAAAAAGAGCCCTCGCCAGCCTGACGCTGCACCACGGAAACAGGGTTGCCGTGCAGGTACTGCGCCTTGAGGATTATGCCGAAGCGGGCGCGTCACAGGAAGACACCGACGGTTTTGTCAATTTCCCCATGAAGGCAAAAGAAGTTGTTGTTTCCCTTATGTTAAAAGAATCGCCTGAGGGAAGGATACGCTGCTCCCTGCGTTCAAAAGGGAATATCAATGTCGCCAAAATTGCCCAGGAATTAAACGGCGGCGGGCACGCCAATGCATCGGGTTTCAAAAGCGATCTGGATATTGATCAGACTCTTGCGATTGCCCTAGCGAAAATTGGCGAACATCTGGACAGGCCATGAACAATAAACGATTTCCGGTTTTGGTGATTTTTCTTTTCTGCGCCGCCGGAATTGCCGTTTTTTCCTTTTGGCCTTTCAGCGAACAAAAACCGCAGGAACAGCGCCGTACCCGGATCATTGTCCCCAGTACGGCGGATTATGCGGATACGGATTCTCCATTGTCTGAATACGCGATTCAAGAAGACGGCTACAGCCTTAAGGCCCCCCTTGACGACGGGGAATTTGCCATAACGGAGTTGACGATTGATTTCGATAATGACTCTATAGAAGAACAGATCGTTGTTTATCGAAGTCTGACCGATACGGAAAATCCGGTCTCCCTTACCCTCATTGATTACGATGAGCGCAGCAGGACATACCGGCGTCTGTGGAACATTCCCGTTGCGGCGACAATGCCGGGAACCGTTTCATTGTATACCCAGGACCTGCTGGGCGACCGCAGTTTTTGCGTCATTATTACCGGCATGAATATGCAGGGAGAGCATACCATGACGGTCTTCCGCGAAAACCAGCAGGGGGACAAGAACCAGCCCTTTATCATCATTGCCGGGATACAGGGCGGTTCCATTACGGTGCAGGAAACAGAACGGCCGCCGGCGTATCAGCAGGGTATTGCCCGTGGACAGCCTTTTGTCATTACCACCTATGGGCGCGACAGCGAATCGGATAATATGATGGACAGAATTGAAATTTCCTATGCCTTTAATCCGCTGAAGAAAATTTATGAACAAAGCGCCATAACCCGCGTACCGGGATCACAGATCGAACAGCGGCGTTTGCGGGAAATTCTTACCGGCGAGCCAAAGATTTTTGAAGATTTTATTTATGATTTGTGGTACTACATCAGTCCTGAGGGAACCATTGACAAAAGCCAGTACCTTTATTTTGATCCGGTAAAACGCGAAATTATTTTTTTTGGCGATGATATTCAGCAGGTCTTTGCATGGCAGAATTCCAATGCTACCCGCTACGGAATTTATGTTTCCAGCCAAAACATTTCAGTGACAACGCTGCGCCGTTTTCTGGATATAGAAATGGAATCTCTGGACAGTATACGCATGAGGGTCTTTGAAGACGTCAAATTAAAAATCAACTTAAACGCGTCATGGGATGGTTTGTACCGCCGCGCGGGAGATGCCACACGTGCTCCATCTCAGGAAAAAACCGTCCGCCCCTACATCGACGCGGTATACGACAGCTCTCTGGGAAGGCTGCGTTTCCGTACCAGCGGAGAATACGAATTAAGTTCATCAGGTTCTGTGACCAAGGGCAGGTATGCCTTTTTCAGGATTAATAATCAGGAACTTTTGGAACTCCGCCCCGAACACAACGGCGTTCATAACGGCGCAAAAAAAGATAATGGTGAAAACCGGCTTATCTACAAACTCAGCAGCATGGAAAAAAGCGAAAGCTTGAGCCTGATACGGGTGCGCCTGGGAGCCGTAGGCGTCCATGAACTGCATGAAGCCCCGGTCATCTTAACCAAAGCCCAGTGAACCGGGGCGGCATTTACCTGATGAATTTCACACCAAGATCACGAAGAAAGAGAAGAACACAAAGAGGAAGAGAAGGGGTTGCTGTTTGAAATCCAAGCGTGAGCCTTACGATAAGATTGCGGACAAAAACACCTCTTTTTTTCTTCTTTGTGATCTTCTAACCTTTGTGTCTTTGTGTGAATCTTTGGGAGTAATATAGTAATTTAAGTGCTGGGGGGCTGCGTAGTTGAGTTCCCCCATCTGTTTTGGCAGCCCCGCGCTGCCCCCCTGTGCCGCCTTATTCCACTCTATAACCGATGTAACAGGGTAAATGCTGTTGCCCAAAATGGTAGAGACCAGCCGGAGGAAGCGCATTGTTTGCTCCCCTTTCCCTTTTCTTTCCCCTCCGTGTTCTCCGTGTCCTCCGTGGTGAAAATTCTTCCCTGCTTTCTCATCTCGCATGGCTCCCTGTTATCCCGCAGCACCCCCTCCGGCTGATTTGTATAAAACTAAATACTGCCAGCTTGTGCAGTGAAAAGGTGTAACTTACTTCCGGTAATTTGTTATACTGAATAAAGAGGTATAAGTGCGCTTTTACATAATTCCAGCAGTATGGTTACTCTGCGCTGTTTTTCCGGTTTTTGCCCGCGATGTAGAAATTCTTCTTGAGGATACCGAACTGGGATTGCCCCTTGAAGGGGCCATTATTCGCTCTTGGGATGGCAAGCAGTATACCTGCGGTGAAGACGGCAAGGCTCTGGTTGCCGTACCGGACGATCGGCGAGTAGTGGTACAGGCCGCCTATCCGGGCTATGAAAACGGCAGGCTGGTTATTACGCTGGAAACCAATACCTACACTTTGGGTCTGCGGCTTTCCAACGTTATGCAGGGCAAAGAACTGGTCATCGAAGCGTCGCAGCCGGGAACCAGCGAGACAAAAACCGGACGCAGTGTCGCCCTTTCCGGGCGGGAAATCGCCCAGACCGCCGAAATCGGCATCATTGAAGACGTGATGAATTCCGTCAAACTGCTGCCCGGCGTGGGCTATGCGGGGCTGTTCAACAGCCATCCCAGCATACGGGGCGGCGATCCGGGGGACATGAGCGCGTCGCTGGATGGTTTTTATATAATGAATCCCTATTATTGGGGCGGCGGTTTTTCAATTTTCGATCCCCGCATGGTGCAGAGCGCACAACTGAGTCACGGGGTATTTTCAACCCGCTACGGCCACACCATTTCCGGCCTTCTGGACGTTACTTCCAAAAAACCCTCCCCTACCGAAACCGAATTTGAATTGGGGGCCAGCACCAGCGCCGCCAGCTTCAACCTGTCCTTTCCGCTGGCGGGCAAGGGCGGCATTCTTTTTATGGGACGCGTTACTTATTACGATCCGGTTGTTTGGGTATTTCAACAAGCGTCAAAAACAAATGAAATACTTGAACCGGTGAACGCGATACAGACGGCCCCGTATATCAGAACCGGAACCGTTACCGGCAATTACCGTTTTTCCGACCAGCTTGAACTACAGGCAACCGGTTTTTGGGGCATGGACGGCGTCGGGGTTAACTATGAAAATAAAACCCGTACCAGCGAACTCAACAGCGATTCATATATAGAATTCGACTACATCAATTACCAGTGTTTCATCACATCCGCCCTTTCATGGAATCCCCGTAACGATATGCTGTTAAAATTCACTGCCGGAACCGGTTACACCGAACAGGTAATTGACGGGGAATTACGGGATATTATTTATGATAAATCGTTTAAAAAAACGCCCGGAAATGAAAATTGGTACTCCGAGTTGGAAGGAGTCGCCTCCCCGGACGTATTCAAAGACCAGTACGATACGAAAAGCAACGCCCTTATCAAAAGAACTGACAAAGAATTGAACGTACAGGGGCGCGTTGATTATGACTGGGAATTGACAGACGGCCTGCTGCTTGCCGCCGGAATGCAGGAACGGTTCAACCAATACTCCGCCATAGGCGAACAAAAAATGCCCATAGGAAAACTACTGAGCGAGTTTGAGCCTGAGGAACGGGAACGGCTGCTTAATGACATGGGTATCGATCCGCTCATGCATGATTATTTTACAAAGATTATACGGGTTAGATCCCCCTTTGAATACAACTCCGACGCGGGAAACCGTATGTTCACTACATCGGGGTACGGCCTTGTCGAGTACAGTACGCCGGGCAGCCGGTTCAACACGGAACTCGGTCTGCGCGTCGATCATTTTTATCTGATTGGCAAGGATGATTTTTCCCTTTCGTCAAAGCCCGCTTTGAATCCCCGGCTCAATATGGATTTTAACGTATTTAAAAATCAGGGAATAGTACATTCATTTGACCTCAGCGCCGGAACCGGCCTGTTTTCATCAATAAACGACGCGGTTTCTACGGCGGAAAAAAGATACGGCATGGACGAGATAAAGCCGAACCGTTCATGGACTTCCGTTGTGGGCGCCAAGCTGGAATTTCCCGCAAGTTTAAGTTTCAATATCGAAGGCTACTACAAATACATATATGACCGCACTTATTATGTTCGGATGCAGTCCGGCATTGATGAAGAAGTTAATATACGTCCCCAACTCAACGGCGAAGGCAGAGTGTGGGGTATTGATGTGATGCTGCAGAAATTACAGTCCCGTTTTTGGGACGGCTGGATTGCCTATTCCTTCAGTTGGGCGCGATACCGCGACCCCGACGCGGGATTTTCCGCCGACGGGACACGGGAAAATGACTGGTACTTTCCCTCATACCACCGTTTTCACAATTTAAACCTGATCCTTAATGTCAAGCCCGCGCCCCGCTTTAATATTTACACCCGTTTTGGTTTCGCCTCGGGCGCGCAGATTCCGCGGCGCATTGGCGACAGACCCATAAGTTATCCGGTATATGTATATTCTGACAAGCCGGGCGAAGGTTATTTTACCGAAAGATACGAATGGCCTTCCGTGCGTGACGAAAACAACCGTACCACGCCGTCGGTTCCTATGGATCTGAAATTTTCCATCTTTGGAAAAAATAAAAAAGGAATGGGAAAGGCGCGTTATGAGTTATATTTCGCCGTGGAGAACGCCCTTTCGCTGTTGTATACATCCCAGGGGAATACCCGTTTCAATCAGAATACCGGCGAAATTGATACCGGCAGCGAAGCCGCATCGTATGAAATACCCATTCCGATACCCTCATTTGGGTTTAAGTATAGTTATTGACGAATGAAGCGAAGAGAGGTGTCCAGAAAGAATAATAAACCACGAACCAACACCAACCAACACGAACAACAATAAGATATGGAGCAAAAGTTCGTGCTGGTTCGTGTGGTTTGTGGTAAAATTCAAACTTATTGGACAGTCCCTTTATTGATGAGAGGAAAAAAGATGTACGGTATGCGTAATTTGAAATTCTATTGTATGGTTGTCGGCATTATACTCTTGTCGTTCGGGAGTTGTGTTTCTCTGGTGGAAAAAACGGGGCAGACTCTGGACGGTTCCGCATTTGCCGAAAAACAAACCGCCGTGTACCGGACAGCGCGTAATGCCGGCGGGGCAATGGAAATTCGGGAAGTGCGTAACAAGGCCGGAGAACCGTCGATTGTCATCACGCTGAAACAATTTCCCGCCATGAAGATACGGGGGTCAGCACCGGACGACCGGGGAGAATTTCAGCTTATGGCGCGGGATTATTTGGGGGGCAATGTTCACGGCTGGAACGAATACCGGCTTGACCTTGCCGGATCGGGAAATCTTGTGTTAGGTGAAACTGATGCACGGCTTTCCGTTCCTGATGAAATTGAAACCGTGGGAATATCATCGGGCAGCATACGCCGTTACGACACCCGCATTACCGGAACCGAAGCCCTGTCCAGCCTGCGCAACCGCCATGACCGCATTCTTGCCCTTGCCGAATGGCTGAACAGCCGCGAAAATCTGCCGTCATTCAACAGCCAGAAAACATTTGAACAATACTGGAAACCGGTTTTGTTCCCCGAAACGGTTTCAAAAAAGAAAAGGCCCGCGCTCTGGCGGCAGGATAATGACCAATGGGTCAGGGCCGAAGATATACGCTGGAATACCGGCTACACTGAGCGGGTTTTCCCTGAACAGTTGTGGAATATCCGCAATTCCGGCACCATGCTGCGGGACTGGGAAGAAGCCGCTGAATGGATATACATTGAATACGAATGGAACCGCATACGGGAATTGCTTGCGCGGGGAATGATTTTAGAGAAAAAGAAATAGGAAGAATTTTCACCCTAGGAACACGGAGTTACACGGAGGAATGATTCCGGTAACACTATTTTTTAATACGCACTACCAATTATTGAAGTTTCTTAACCGCTTCTTTTATAGATTCTAAGTGCTCTTGAATTTTGGGCAAATGCAGACAAATGATTTCTATTGGTTTCTTACTGTTTTTGACTGCGCCGTTAGCAAGATACTCAACAGATGTGTTAAGGGAAACCGCTATACGTATTGCTTCATTAACCCTTGGATATATACCCTTTGAAATCCACCCTTGAAAAGTATTGAAACTGATACCTGAATGCTGTGCTACCCACTCTTGGGTGGTATTCTGTGATTTTATCTCTTTTTTGACATTTTCCCAAAAGATTGAAGCTTCGTCATCCATACCAAGATATATTTTAGAAGAAAAAACTCAAAAATATGTCTAAATAGACATAAAAAGCCTTGACTAATACATCTATATAGATATAATATACAAAATATATGTCTATTCAGACATAAAATACAAAAAGCCTCGTTATCAAAGCATTGTCCACGGACAATAACAGACATTGTTTAATTCGGCTTTAAACAAAGGGGTTATACATGGAAATATCCCAGAAATTGGAGATAAGCGATTTTTTAATGGTAATTTATTGGCAATCGTATGAATAGAATCAGAACATTGTACGGCTTGCTGTCATTATTGACTCTTGTTTTTGGCATGATGATATTCCTTTTATTGAGGGATTTTAATAACATGGTTCTTTTTTCATTGATACCAAGACCGGAATTTCTAAAAGCAATTTTAGTGCCGCTCAAACCGTCAATAGTCTCAAATTTTTTAAGATACAACATACCCGATATGCTGTGGTTTGTTTCGGCGATTTTGTTTTTTAGATTCATTTGGTTCTATAAAATTAAAATACAAAAGGCATATATATTGTGCTTCTATGGAATTGGAGCGCTTTTTGAAACAAGCCAATTATCAAAAAATGTTCCGGGAACTTTTGACTGGCTGGATATATTGTTTATGGGTATAGGCGCTTTCATCGAAGGCTTACTATATAACATTTTTACAAAAAGGAGATTTGTATGAAAAGAAAACGGTTGCCGCATATTATTGCGATTGGAGCATTTGCGGTATTTATCGTACTCAGTCTGGCAAGTGCGTCAACGCCGGAGCCTTTGTCATCAAGCCAGCAACAGCAAACTAATCAAACGCCGGTTCAGCAGGTGCAACAGCCACAGCCCCCCGTGCCGAAAACACAGCCCTCTCTGTTCTTTACAGGAGACGGCAAAAAGGGAATCAGTATCGCAATTCTCGCGCCCAAATCAACCGGACTTACGGAAAACCAGAACTACCTGCCCGCGCTGGTACAGGGGGAATTTGTCAGTAACTTTTCAGGCTATTCCGCCATTTCCGTACTGGATCGCCAACGCCTTGACGATCAGTATGCGGAACTATTTTCGGGCTATTATGACGATAAAGCGCAGGCGGGGCTTGATTTTGGGCACTTAACCCCTACAACCCATATCATGGGCGGAACCATAACCAAAACCGCAACCGGCTATGCCCTGCAAATGCAAATTACCAAAACCACCGACAAAATGATTGAGGCTTCTTATTCTGGAGCCTGTACCTTTGCGGAGTTGGACAACCTGACCGGCATACGCCGCGCTTCTCTGGAACTACTCAAAAAAATGGGCGTAACGCCCACCGAGCGGACTCAAACGGAACTTACCGAAGCGGCTGTGGCAAACCATGTAAACGCGCAGACCGCCCTTGCCCAGGGCATTACCGCCCAACGGCAGGGAACCGAAGTCGCGGCATTGAGCTATTACTTTCAAGCCGCTACCTATGACCCATCTCTCAAGGAAGCGGTGAGCCGATCTTCAATATTGAACGCCGATATTACCAGCGGGAACATCGGCGACAATGTCCGCAACGATATTCAATGGCGCAAGAACTGGGTAGCGCGGCTTACGGAAACGGAGCGGTATTTTGACAGCTTTAACCGGACGCAGCCAATGCGCTTTACATTATTTTACACGGATGAGATAAAACAGGGAACGGTGAATTACCAAAATGAAACCGTAACCTTGAACATAGAGACATATCTGCACGGCACCGGCGGTTGGACGTTATCAATAGAACGCGCTCTACGGTCTATTTGCGACGGACTTGCAGCCACCAATAGAATAAAAGACTGGGGACTGGCCGGTTGGCCTAAACAGGGCGTTACCAACCTTAAACTTTTTCCCGGAGGACGGAGACAAGACTTTTCTGTTGTTTTTGAACTGTTGAATGACCAGAAAAAAATAATCGGCAGGGAGGCTTTATGGTCAGGAGGCGGGTGGAAATGGTCATTACATACAGGTGGAGGCTCCAGAGTTTTCGTTGAAGTAGGTGGAAGGGAAACCCTTAATTTCCAAAATGTAAACGCGAATGATATAACCGACCGTATGACCATTCGTGTTACCACTGTAAACGGAACAGCCGCTGAAACAGCCGCGCGGAATGGAATTCTGCAAATACGGGCAGGGTCCGTCGAATTTAACAAGTATGACTGTCACCAGATTAAAAAAGGCGCACTATACTTACGTCCGTGGTGGCATGAATTATTATCCGATTCTAATAATACTATACGATTTAACTATGATATTCCCAATATTGTTTGGGACGAAACGGTTATTTCCATTGGGGAAAAAGCTTTTTCCGGCTGCACCAGCCTTACCGGCATAACCATACTGGACAGCGTTACCATCATTGGAGGAGGCGCTTTTTACGGCTGCGAAAACCTTACCAGCGTAACCATACCAAACAGTGTTACCACCATTGAAGATGCTCTTCCTGATACTGGTGGTTCTCTAAGATATGGGGCTTTTTCCAACTGCACCAAACTTACCAGCGTAACCATAGGAAACAGCGTTACCACCATTAGGATTTCGGAACAGACTATTTACCGCTATGTGGCGAATGGGGAGATACCCTATCACAAATTGAGCAGGGCGGTACGGTTCAAGCCTTCCGAGATTGAAAGCTGGATGGAAAGCAGGAAAGCGGAGGCGAATGAAAACAGAAGCGTTAGCGGGGAGAGGGAATAATGGGCGGGGTGTTGGCGCTGTCTAGGGCGGCGGAACTACATACGGATATAAAGGGGTGGCTTGAGGCATCTGGCTTTGAAGACGTTACGGTTACGGGCAAGGAAAATGACGCGCTGAATACGGTTATCTGCAACAAAAAACCCCGATTGGTCATTATTGACAGTTGGTTTTATCAGGACGGTACGCCCTATAGAATCGGCGAACTGGTAAAGCTGTTTCCAAAATTGAATATCGCGGTTGTTTCCGTCCATGACTTCCCTGTGAGCCGCGCCCCGTGGTTCATCTGGGAGGGGGCGAAGTCATACCTCGATTTGTGGGAAGGGGATGAGGAATTTCAACGTGGCTTGCAGATTGTGCGGGAGGGAAAACAGTATATTTCGCCGAAAGTTCAACGCTTGATTGATCATTTTGAAGAATGGCCGGATACCAAAAGCAAGATAACCAAACGGCAGAGGGAATGCCTTGTCATGCTGTGTAACGGGTGTATGCCTGACCAAATCGGCGAGATGTTACACATATCCAGGAAAACGGTTTACAACCACTTGAACAGTTTATACGCCGTCTTTCATGTGGGTTGCCGTGAAGAGATGACTGCTCTTGCAGTGGAGATGGAACTGATAACACCTAAAGATATACGGCTTTATAACAAGAAAAAAGAACGCCTGCTGCTTCCTGAATGGGCGGTGGTGAAGCGGAAATGCGACAGGTTTTATTTTGATTGAGGAAATTTTGTATCTGACCAATGCAAGAAAAAAAGGAAACCGAGCCTATCTTGAAAAGTGTGTAAATGAAAACGCCCCTCATTTCTTCCTCTCTTATTTACACAAAATTTATGACAAGCCCTGCAAGAAAACTGCTGGAAATTTGATTTTTTAAGAAG
>JAITCL010000140.1 GCA_031283105.1 Treponema sp.
TGAAAAAATAGGGGATTTTCGGTGTAACAATGTTTGCGGGTAATGAAGAATAGTCACTGGTACTGGTAACTCTTGGACGAAAGAGCCGTAATAATGAGGAATGAGGAAGGGGAAGTTAGGAATAAAGCGGGGTCAGCGGGACGGAGCTATCAAGATAGCTATTCCTAATTCCTAACTCCCACTTCCTAATTTGAGAATGAGGGAGAAATGTTAAAACAAATCGGAATGAGAGCCGGTACGGTAAAAAATTACCCGGCGGTTTTCTGTATCAATACGATATATGATGAGCCAGTCAGGTTCAACATGACACTCCCACCATCCTTTATATTCCCCATGCAGTAAGTGGTTCCCATGTTTGGGGAGCAAGGGAACCTCCTGTATGAGCATACTCATAACATCCCGAAGTTTATGGATATTTTTACGGCGGTTTTCCATCGACTTGAGTTCTTTTCTGAAAGTCTTTTTAAAGGTTGGCTCCAGCATGGGTTAATCGCCCGAGTCCTCGGCAGTAAGGTCTTCCCACATTTCATCAAGAGATTTATACCATTTAACCGGTATCTTTCCCGCAATCATATCCTCAACTTCCTGCATACCTGCAATAGTCTCGGCATTGTAGCGCGGGTTTCCCGTTACGGGATCGCGGTTCGCCGCGCAGATGGGACATTCGCCCTCAGGAAAGAACCTTTCTTCGTCAGCGGCGGCGGTTTTTGGCGTGAAGGTAAGGATAACCGCCCCCGCCGGAACTTCGCGGGGTACGTCAATGGTCAGCCGATGGCTGTCGGGTATTTCTACGGTTTGGGTAATACTCATGGAGTAAATGTAGCATGAAACGAAGCGAAAAGCAATAAGGGAAGGTCGTTTCGGCGCTTCGACCACTTCGACAGGCTCAGTGGCCGCAACGACCGCAACGACCGGAGCAAATGAGGAATGAGCAGTGAACAGTGGGGAGAATAATGTATAAAATCATTTTACTTTTTATTTCTTCCTGTATGTTTTTTCAATGTTACGGAAAGGGCGGCCCTCAAATGAGCGATTCCGAAAGGTTCGCGCTGGAATACCCTTTGGCGGGAAGCGGCAATATATTTGTTTACAGAAACGCACACGAAACGGCGGACATTTTGGCAAAGGGCAGGGGTATTGTGTTTATCGGTTTTAAGGAATGCCCCTGGTGTCAGCAATACGCCGTCTACCTTCAGGATGTCGCGCGTGAAATAGAAATTGACAAAATTTATTACTGCGATATAAAAGAAGACCGCGAAAGCAATTCGGAAGGATACCGGAAAATAGTCAGCGTTTTTGAGGGCTATCTCCAAAATGACGACGAGGGGCGCCCGCGGGTGTATGTGCCGGACGCGTCGGTAGTAAGCAGGGGCAGAATAATTACCCACGATTTTGAAACGTCAAAAGAAACGCTCGGCTACAGTACGCCGCAAGAGTACTGGAACGACGAGCGGGTGAACGCGCTCAAGGAACGGCTGCGGAAAGGGATTGGCATTTTGAAGGAGATTATTGCTTACACCTGCAATAGTTGTGATGGGAACTAGCAGGTGATTTGCGAATGAAACCAAAACCTTTCGGATTGGTGACTGTCACCATAGGGAAATTTCCCTATAAAAAGTGTCAGTCACCATGCTATACTATCTCCGTGAACCTGATTCTTTTTGAAGCGCATGAAGTTGGCAAGACCCTGCCCCGGCGCGATGAACGAACCATCCATTTGCTCAAGGTACTGCATAAAAAAGCCGGCGACAGTTTTGAGGCGGGCCTGCTTGACGGCGGGCGGGGCAGCGGCAAAATCGAAAAAATCAACCTTGATGGTTCCATTGTTTTTTCCCTTGACGTGCAGGGTTCTCCTGCTCCCCGGCTGCCACTGCGCGTTGCCGCCGGCTTTTCCCGGCCCATACAGGTTCGCCGTCTGCTCCGCGAACTTTCCAGTTTGGGCGTACAGGCAATTGATTTGTTCGGCACGGAGTTAGGCGAAAAAAGTTACCGCGATACCAAACTGCTGAACGACGGCGGGGCGCGTTCCGCCCTTATCGAGGGCGCCGCCCAGTCGCGCGACACGACCATTCCGGCGCTTTCCGTGTTTGACAGCGTGGAACAATGGCTGCGCCAATGCCCCTGGGAGGAACAATACCGCCATACCGTGCCCCTGCTTATTGCCGCGGACAATGTGCGGCCTGAGGGCGCTTTATCCCGCATCGCTCCCACCAAGCGTCCGGTGGTGCTGGCCATTGGCAGTGAACGCGGCTGGTCTGACCGTGAGCGGGATTTGTTTGAGGCGGCGGGCTTTTCCCGCCTGTCGCTGGGCAGCCGCGCCCTGCGAACCGAAACCGCCTGTGTTGCGGCTGCGGTGCTGGCTCTGGAAAAAACCGGCGAGTTAGGGTAAATTACTTTTTATGAATCAGGATCAGGTAAAACAAAAACTGCTGTCCGTTGAGGATGCCCCGCTGGAGTTTTCTCTGGTTTTTTCAGGGAAAAAAAGCCGCAAGGTAAACGGCCTGTACAAGCCGGAAAGCCGTGAAATTATCCTTCACAACCGCAATTTTGAGCAGGGGGCGGACGGCGACAATCTGCTGTTGTATACGGCGATTCACGAATATGCCCACCACCTTCACGCCTGCGCGCAGGGCGGTACGCTCCCCGCGCGGTCGCACACGTCGGAATTTTGGGCGATTTTTCACGCGCTGCTGGAAAAAGCCGAAAGCAAAAAAATCTACCGCGATGTCTTTGCCGGTTCGCCGGAACTTTCCGCCCTGACCGAAACCATTCAAAAAAAGTTTCTCCGCGAGAACGGCAGTTTGGTCAAGGAAATGGGCAAGCATCTTTTGAAGGCCCAGGAGCTATGCACCGCTATCGGCGTACGTTTTGAAGATTATGTTGACCGCGTCCTGCGCATCCCCCGTACCGCGGCGAATATGGCAATCAAAATGTTCAATTATGACCTTGCCCCCGAAGTAGGCGCCGACAATATGCGTTTTCTCGCCGGTATCCGCGACGAAAGCGACCGTAAAGCAGCCGAAACCGCCCTAATCAAGGGCAAAAGCCCCGATACCGTCAAAACGGCTATCCGGCAAAAGAACACAGAGGAAGACCCCCTGCTCCATCTGGAGCGGGAAAAAAGCCGTCTGGAGCGGACTATCGACACCCTTTCAAAACGGCTGGACGAGGTAAAAAAAGAGCTGAAAAAAGCCGCCCACAATACATGAGGTTATTGTTTCGTGACTCATAAAATTTCTGTAACCTGCCGCATACCTCGCTTTGACCGCGGCGCGAACGGCGGGATAAATCCCGCCTCATTTTACTGGTCATAGATGACTTGTCCGGCGCCGGAACATATAGCATTTATTCATCTACACCCTGCGGGTGCGGTTACTGGTTCCCGTGTTCTCCGTGACCTCCGTGGTAAATTTCTTCCCTGCTTTCTTACCCTCGCATAGCTTTGTCCTCCGTGGTTTAAATTCTTCTTCTTCTCCATATGAATTATTCAGTAGTTTCTTCAAAATCCACTAGAAAACATTGTGTTTTTCGCCTATAATAATAAGTAATATGTTGCTGTCGGTTGATTTTCCTTCATGGCTCAAGCCGGAAATTATCCCCGGTCTGCCGTTCCGCTGGTACGGCCTGATGTACATTTTTGCCTTTGCCACGGCCTTTCTGCTGTACCGCCGCCAGATACGGGAACGGCGCTTTCCCATGACGGAGGATCAACTGTCCGCGTTGTTTTGCTGGGGTATACTGGGGCTGCTGTTGGGGGCGCGGCTTTTTTCCACCATAGTGTACGAAACGAGCGATATTTACCGCCGCCAGCCCTGGCTGGTTTTCTGGCCTTTCCGGGACGGGCAATTTACCGGCCTTATGGGAATGAGCTACCACGGCGGCGCTATTGTCGGCCCTTTGGCGGTGATTATTTTTTGCAGGCTTAAACACTTTAGTTTTCGGGAAATCGGCGATATGTACGCGGCAAGCGTACCCCTGGGGTATAGCTTCGGGCGGTTGGGCAATTTTATCAACGCGGAATTGTACGGCAGGGTGACAACCGGCCCCCTGGGAATGGTATTTCCCCACGCCCGCCCCCTTTCGGCAGGCGAAGCCTGGGTGCGGGAGGCGGCTGAAAAAACCGGCGCCGTTATTTCGGGCGGTTGGGTGAATCTGCCCCGTCATCCTTCCCAACTGTACGAGATGCTTTTTGAAGGGATCATCCTGTGGGCGATCATCTGGTTTCTCCGTGGCCGCAAACCCTTCAAGGGCTTTCTCATGGGTTTGTATTTTGCGGGTTACGGCTTTTTCCGCTTTTTCATTGAATATTTCCGTGAGCCGGACGAAGACCTGGGCTACCGTATAGAATTGATAAAATCCAATGTATCCCCGGCCTTTACCCATCCCCCTTTAAGTTTTTCTACGGGGCAGGTATTGTGTTGGGGTATGATAATTTTTGGTATTGTGTGGATTATCGCTACTGCGCGGATGCCGGACAGGGAACCGGTACGGGTGTACGATAATGACGAAGACGCGCGGGAAAACAGTAAATCGGCGGCGGAGAGGGCAAGCGAGCGCAATCAACGCCGCGCATTACGAAGAAAATTACGATAGGAATATGCTGAAGGAGGATATTATGAAAAGATGTATGGTAATTGTACTGGCCTTTGCCCTGCTGGGCAGTTGCGCAACTACCCAGGGCGGGGACACGGTTTTCCTGCTGAACGCCATAGAGGAATCCGTGGAAAAAGCGGCGGTGAGAATTCCATTGGGAAGCCGCGTCGCGGTCGCCTCTTTTGAATCCCCGCGGGCCAGTATTGCGGACTATATAGTGGACGAATTCACCGGAAGGCTCAACAGGCGGGGCATCGAAGTTGCGGACTGGCAAAACATGGAGTATGTGTACCGGGAACTCGACCTGCAGATGACCAAAGACCTCAGCGATGAGACCGCCCGGGCCATTGGCAAATTTCTGGGCGCGCACTTCGTCATTATCGGAGCGTTTTATGAAGAAGGCCCCATGTATCATTACCAGACCGGTCTGATTGATATGAAAAAAGAGGATGCCCGTTCCGATCTGAGCAAATTTGCCGTACGCAGCAACAAGTCAATGCAGCGCGGCGTTGACGGAATAGGCCGTGACGCGACAGTAACAGCCAGATATGGGGTAAATGAGCAAGCTGTTCCGAAAAATGCGGGAGGATACCTTGACCGGGGTATCCTGTTTGCCAAGCGGGGCGAGTTTGATACGGCAAAAGCGGACTTTACCCTGGCAATAGAAATGGAACCGGCATCAGTGGCGGCGTATATGAACCGGGGCCTGGTTTATCACAACGAAGGCGACCATGTCAAAGCTATTGCGGATTATGACTATGCGCTCACTTTAGACCCCAATAACGCGGTGATATACAACAGCCGCGGCAATGTGTACAAAGGCAGGAACGACAGTGATAAAGCGGTAGAAAATTATAATCAGGCGATTATTTTAAGCCCTCACTATGCGGGAGCGTATAACAACCGCGGCCTTGTCTATTTCAGCAAAGATGACTATGACCAGGCCATCGCCGACTTTACGCTGGCGATTGAGATAAACCCCTATTATGCGCAAGCGTATAACAACCGCGGCCTTGCCTATTACCGCAAAAATAACCTTGACGCGGCCGTCGCAAATTATGATAAGGCGATTGAAATGAATATCCGTTACGCGGACGCGTATTACAACCGCAGCAATGCGTACAAGGATAAAAATGATTATGACAAGGTTATTGAAGACTGCAATCAGGCAATCTGGCTGAATCCCGGATATACCCAGGCATATTTCAACCGCGGCGCCGCATACTACGTCAAAAAAGAATATGAAAAAGTTGTTGAGGATTACAGTCAGGCAATTGAACTGGGTTTCATTAACGCGACCGTGTATTACCACCGCGGTCTTGCCTATTACAATATAAAAGAATATGAAAATGCCATTGCCGACTATAACAAGGCGCTGGAACTGAAACTTGATGACAAGACGGTATATTACAACCGCGGCCTTGCCTATTATTCCAATAATGATTTTGACAAAGCGATGGCGGACTTTAACCAGATGGTCACCCTTAATGCCAATTATGCGGAAGCGCATTACAACCGCGGCCTTGTCTATTTGAAAAAGGGCGATTATGACAGGGCAATCACCAATTATAATCAGGCTATCAGCCTGAACGCCAATTATGTAGCGGCGTATTACAACCGCGGCAATGTATATGTTGAAAAAAAGGATTATGACAAGGCTATCGTCGACTATGATCAGGCGGTAAAGCTGGATCCCAATTATGCACTGGCGTATAACAACCGCGGCCTTGTGTATGGAATAAAAGAGGACTACAACAAGGCTATAGCGGACTATACCCATGCTATCGGCCTTGACCCCTATTACGCGGAAGCGTATAACAACCGCGGCTATGCGTATTTTATCAAAGAAGATTATGACAAAGCCATTCTGGACTATAATCAGGCGGTTAGAACGGATGCCAATTACGCGGAAGCGTATAACAACCGCGGCAATGCGTACCGGAGCAAGGATGATTATGACAGGGCCATAGCTGACTATGATCAGGCGATCAGGTCAGATCCCAAATATGTGATAGCGTATAACAACCGCGGCAGCGCCTATACTTATAAAAAGGATTATGACAATGCTATCGCGGATTACGGCCAGTCAATCGAACTGAATCCCAAAGATACGGAAGCGTATATCGGGCGCGGCTTTGCCTATTACAGCAAAGATGAGTATGACGCGGCCATAGCGGATTTTACCAAGGCGATAGGTATAAAACCCGGCGCGGATTCCTATAACCACCGCGGCAACGCGTACCGGAATAAAACCGACTATGACAGGGCTGTTGCGGATTATGGTCAGGCCATTAAGCTGAACGCCGATTATGCGGAAGCGTATAACGATCGAGGCTATGCGTATTACATGAGAAAGGACTATGACAAGGCCATTGCGGATTATGATCAGGCGATAAAATTGAATCCCAATTTTGCCCTGGCATATGTCAACCGGGGGCTTGCCTACCGCAGCAAAAATGACTATGACACGGCTATTGCGGACTATGACCAGGCGATAAAACTTAATCCCAGTTATACCCTGGCGTTTTACAGCCGCGGTCTTGCATACTATAACAAGAAGAGCGATGATAAAGCCCTTGCGGATTTAGACAAAGCCCTTGCGGACCTCAATCAGTCGATAAGGCTGGATCGTAATGACCCCGAAGCCTACAATAACCGCGGCCTTGTTTACCTGAGCAAGAATGATTATGACCGGGCTATCGGGGATTTCAGCCAGGCGATTTTGCTGAGTCCTCAATTTGTGACGGCATATTACAACCGCGGCAGCGCGTATTACCGGAAAAAGGACTATACCAGAGCTATCGCGGACTATGAAACCACGCTGCGGCTGGATCCGACTCACGACAATGCGAAACAGTTTCTTGATTTAGCCCAGCAGCGCAAGTAGTATGCTGGGCATTGACCATGTTATAATCGTTTCCAAAAATTTCGGCTATGAGCCGTTTATCGGGTCGGTATGCGTACAGGATACGCTCATTGCCGAAGTACGCAACCGCCCGGTATCGCAAGATGAATGTACCGAATGGATAGACGGGCGCGGCAAAATCCTTATGCCCGGCCTGGTGAATTGCCACTGCCACGGCGATATGACCCTGGCGCGCGGTCTGGGCGATGACATGACCCTGGGGGAACAAATCGAAGCCTTTCGTTCCCACAACTGGTTTTATGAGTACGTCAATGATGACGACCGCTATTACGCGCGGCAATTGGCGTACTGTGAGGCGCTGTTGGCGGGCGTTACGTTTATCTGCGACAATATGTACTGGAGCTTGGGAACCCGCTCAATTCAGGCGATGAAGGAAACCGGCATAAAAGGCGCGTTAGTTGAAGACATACGCCTTGATTTTGCCGATTCGGATTCTCTGGTTTCCGACTCCGCCCTGCGGGAATTTTCCGCGGCCTGCCGCGAAAACAATCTGGTTCCCGTTATCGGGCTTCCGGCGGAAGAAGATTACGAGACCGCCCGTCTGCACAAAGTTTTTGAAAGGGCGCATGGCATCGACGCCCTGCAAACCTTACACCTTGCGGAAAATCAGTGGCGACGGGATTTAATTCAAAAAAAATACGGCATGACCCCGATAGAGTACCTTGCCTGTAACGGCTTTCTCCATGACAGGCTGATAGGCTCCCATGTCGTATACGCCGCTGAAAACGAAATCAGTTTATTAAAAGAATCAAAAGTCAAAGTTGCCAACACCCCTCTGTGCGAAATGAAAATTGCCGACGGCATCGCCCCGGTTCCCGCAATGGTTCGGCAGGGCATTACCGTGGGCATTGGCACGGACGGCGCTTTGTGGAACAACAGCGGCGATATTTTCAGAGAGATGAAGGGAATGTCTCTTTTGCACACGGTAAACAGCGGGATTCGCTGCCTTTCCAAAAGTGACATTCTTGATATGGCGACCTCAGGCGGCGCGGCGGTTTTCGGCAAGGAAACTGAATTCGGCATGATACAGGCGGGCATGAAAGCCGACATGATACTCATCGACGCGGACAAGCCCCATTTACAGCCTTTGATTATGGGCAAGCGTGAAAATGTCTGTTCCGCGATTGTTTTCAGCGCGACAGGCGGCGACGTGAGCGACGTATTTGTAAACGGTAAAAGGCTGGTCAAAGACGGCGTGTTGACCGGCGTAGACGTTCCCGCCCTTATCGGCAGGGTTCGCCAAACAGCGGAGAAGATTAATGATAATTAAGGAAGAATTAACCACGGAGTACACGGAGTTACACGGAGGAATAAAGATTATCGTATCAAAACTCCGTGTTCTCCGTGACCTCCGTGGTGAAAATTCTTCATTAATTGGACAGTCCCGAGTGCGTGACGGGAAGCACGGAGGAGAAGGAGAATAAAATGGCAAATGAAATTAACAAAGCGTCGGCGCCCAAAGCGGAAAACGCGGGCGTATACCATTTGCAGTTACAGCACGGAGATGTGCCGGGTTATGTCCTTTTGCCCGGCGCGCCGGAACGCTGCCCGGTAATCGCCAAAAACTGGGAAAGCTCCCGTGAAGTTGCGTCAAACCGCGAATATAAAACCATAACCGGAATTTATAAAGGCACGCCCATTGCCGCGGTTTCAACCGGCATAGGCGGGGCAAGTTCGGAAATCTGCCTGCACGAGTTGAACATTCTGGGGGTACACACCGGCATCAGGGTTGGCAGCACCGGCTGCATTGTCCCCGAATTTGATTTGGGCGATCTTATTATCCCCCTGGCCTGTGTCCGCAAAGACGGCACTTCCGCCAGCTACATCGAACCTGAGTATCCCGCCTACGCCGATTTTTATGTGACACTTGCCCTGGCTGCCGCCTGTGAGCGGCTCGGCTTCCGCTACGGCTTCGGGCTGGATTACACCGTCGGTTCGTTTTACATCGGACAGGGCCGCCCGCTGAACGAAGACCAATCGGGCTATTGGCCGTCTTTCGCCAACAACATTCTGCCCGACCTTGCCACAGCCAAAGTAACCAACATCGAAATGGAAACCTCCGCCCAGTTCGTCATCGGCAAACTGCACGGCATGAGAATGGGCGCAATTCTGTCGGTTATTTCCAACCGCGTTCTTGACCGCTGGGGAGACAAGGGCGGCGAAGACAAAGCCTGCCGCGCCGCCTGTGAAGCGATCCACATTCTAACCGAATGGGACGCAACCGGCGAGATACAGGTGAGTATGAAGATGAAACGGTGAAAGCAATGAGGAATTTTTACCACGGAGTAGCGCGTTAGCGGTTACTGGCGTCTTGCGCCCCGCTGTCCGCTTAATTCAAGGTAGGCAAGTTCCGCCAGGCCGAAGTTGGCGTTTTTGGCAAAGTCACGCGCGTATTCATCGTATAACATATCTTCGTACATTTTTCCGGCAAAACCTTCGTCGATTAAGCCGGATTTCTGCACGGTATTCCTCATGCTGCTGACTAATGTTTTCACCAAAAAAATTTCCAGTTCAAGGCACTGCTCGTAGAGTTTGTCGGTCTTGTCGATGGTAACGCTTTTTGAAGATTGGGAAACAGGAAGCGGGGAGCGGGTATCAACGGTTGGCGATACAGCGGCTTTTTCAAGTATTTCTACAAAATCCCCTATGTCATCCACGCCGTATTTATTACGGTTGATCATATTGCCGGTCATTCTGTAATCGTTAATATATGCCGCGCCTAAACCATTTATATCCATAATTTTACCTTACTACCGTTTCAGCGTTGTCGCCGTTCCCAGCATATTGTCGCTGGTTTGAATCACTTTGGAATTAAATTCATAGGCGCGTTGCGCCACAATCATGTTAACCATTTCCTGCGCTACCGCCACATTGGACATTTCCAGATATTTCTGCTGAATTGTACCCATGCCTTCAAAGCCGGGCCTGCCGGGGATAGGATCGCCGGAAGCCGACGTTATCTTGAACAGGTTTTCACCCACCGCGGTAAGGCCCACGGGATTGGCAAAGCGGTACAGTTCAATGCGGCCAACATCAACCGGATCATTTTCACTGATCTGGGGCACTATGACCGATACCCTGCCGTCCTGGGTAATGGTGATTCTGTCAGGGAGAAAACCTTCGGGCATCATAATGTCGGGGAGCAGCCAGTAGCCGTTACTCGTCACCATGCGGCCTTCGGAATCAACCTTAAAGTTGCCGTTGCGGGTATAGGCCCATGAGCCGTCGTACATTTGAATCCTGAAAAAGCCGTCGCCGGCTATTGCCATGTCGGTGCTTACGTCGGTGGCCTGCAAACTGCCCTGCGAAAAAACCCGCTGGGTGTCGGCTAACTTTACGCCGTGTCCCATTTGAACCCCGACGGGAACCACTGTGTCTTCGGTGGCGGGTGTTCCGGCGGCTTTGACGGTTTGATAAATCAAATCTTCAAAATCGGCCCGCTGCTTTTTATAACCGTGGGTGTTCACGTTGGCAAGGTTGTTGGAAATTGTATCAACATTGGCCTGCTGGCCTATCATGCCGGCTGCGCCGGTCCATAAACTTCTAACCATCTGCTGTTTCTCCTCTATTTAATTCTTATTGAAATTTCGCCACCTGATTGATTAGCGTGCCCAGGGCCGCTTCTTCAACCTGAATGATCTTTTGATTTGCCTCGTAGGAACGGTTTACTTCGATCATCTGAACCATTTCCGTAACGGGATTAACATTGGACGCTTCGACAAAACCCTGCATAACCATAGGCCGTCTGCCTGCGCCAATCACCATAGCGGGGCCGGAAGTATCGCTTTCCTGATACATGCTGGAACCCTGTTTTTTAAGGTAGCGGTCAAGTTCAAATTCAACCAGTTTAAGGGTGTCAAGAAGCTGGGTATCTTCCCAGTCATTGTTCCGGCTGCTGACCATGACATTGGGATCGTCGTCCAGCGCGGCATTTATCCATATCCCGCCGTCCTTGTCAACCTTAAAATTATTGGCCTTTACCCTGACGGGGCCGTTTTCGCCCAGCACCGGGTAGCCTTCTTTGGTTTCCAGAAAGCCCTCTTTACCCAGTTGGAATGAACCGTTGCGGGTATAGCGCTCGCCCCAGGGGGTCGCAATACTGAAAAAGCCCTTTCCGTCCAGGGCAATGTCGAAATCGTTGGAAGTTTCCTTGGGCGACCCCTGTTCAAAAATGGTAAAAAATTCGTTCAGTTCAACCCCGGTACCCATTTTCCCCACAATGGGAGCCGCATCCGCCGACCCAAAGGGGTGCTGATAGACCCCGTCGTCATCCTGCCGCCTGATAAGCATCTCCGGGAAGGCCTTAAAAGCCGCCACGTCCCGTTTATAGCCGTCGGTCGCCGCATTCGCCAGATTATTCGCCACGGCGTCAAGCCGCCACTGCTGCGCCCGCATTCCGCTGGCACCGGTATACCATCCTCTAATCAAGTCGGTCCTCCAGTTGGAGATAGGCGACGTTTTAATGTCGCCTATCGTGGTAGTATCCGATGTTTTATGTCGGATACTTTGATTATCGGCATAAAAAACCGGGGGTTGAGAGTCGGATTGGTGACAGTCACCCCACGTATTGCACCCCATTTCCATTTATGGTAAATTATAAGGGCATTTTTGGGGGCGTTATCGTCCTTTTGATGAACATTTTGGCGCCGGGTGCAGGGCTTGCCCTGCGGTATACCCTTCATTCAAAAAGCGAGGTGATTTTATGAGTATCCGTTTCAAACTAACCGCCCTTATATTGGGGTTGTCCTTGGCTTCTTTCATCGGTTTCGGCATTTTTATTTTTAACAGCGCCCGTGTTCAACAGATTGACCGCCGTCTTACCGGGGAATACCAGGACGCGGTAGCCCGCGAATCATTTTCCATGTTCAATGACTTTTTGAACATGATACAGGCAAGTTCCGGCATCTCCCATAGTCTGGGCGAAACTTTTTATAACTTAAAAGATACTTTGAGCCGGCGGGAGCTGGCGCAAAAAATGGAAGCAACGTATTACACGACATTTGCCCGCGAGGTAAACCTTCTGGGAGGAGGGGCTTTTTACGAGCCTAACGCCTTTTACCCCGATGTTTATGACTTTCATTGTTTTGTCAGCAAGGATTTGTCCGTTCCCGGCGGTTTATCGGAAAATAACGTACCATGGGCGGGCGATACATGGGAATGGGATGTAGATACCTACGATGAAGGCTGGTATCAGGCCGCCCTGCCCAAAGGCTGGAACCGCCTGGCCCCGCGCGACGGCCGCTATTACTGGAGCGAGTTGTATGTGGATACCTCGGTGGATGTATTGATGGTTTCAGTGTGTATTCCGATGTACAGTCCGCAAAAACATATTGTCGGCGTGGCGACAGTAGACGTATCCCTTTCGACATTGCAGCAGATGGTCGCATCGTTCTCCCTGCCTACTCCTTCATCGCAGATTGCCGGTTTTTCCGTTATCAACAACGCTACCTTCGCGATTTCGGGCAGCGACAGCCATGACATAACGCCGTATCCGGCAGGAAGCTGGCTTGTTAATTTGCAGGAACTTAAGCCCGGCCAGAAATTAGTCAGCGCGGTTGAAGTGGACGGAAATGACCATACGTTATACGCCTCTGTTCATAATTCGGGCATAGGGGTAGCGATATTGATACCAAACGCGGAAAAATACGCGGCAATCAACGCTGTTCAAAAAGCCAACTATATCACGGTTGTTGCCATTGTTCTTTCAATGCTTGCCATTATTATATTTGTATTCTTTGCCATCTCCCGCTGGATTGTGCGGCCTATCAAACAGACTTTACTTATTTTAAATACTTTCGCCACAGGGGATTTAGCCCAGAGCATCACCGTCAGGGGCAATGACGAATTTGCCCATATGTCGCAAAATTTGAATCAAGCCCAGGAAGGCATTAAAGAGATGATTATCAATATCAGAAAAGAAGCGAACAGCCTTTACGATATAGGCAATGACCTGTCCAGTAACATGACCGAGACTGCCGCGACGATCAACCAGATTAACGCCAATATCCAGAACATCAAGGGGCGCGTCATTAATCAGAGCGCCAGCGTTACCGAAACCAATGCCACTATGGAACAGGTTATGACCAACATCGACAAACTCAACGGTCATGTAGAAAACCAGAGCAACAATGTTTCCCAGGCGTCATCCGCCATTGAGCAAATGGTGGCGAACATTAATTCAGTAACGCAGACTCTCGTCAGAAACAATGAAAATGTTAAGGTATTACAGGAAGCCTCCGAAGTGGGCCGGGTCGGGTTACAGGAAGTTGCGACAGACATTAAGGAGATCGCCCGCGAGTCCGAAGGCCTGCTGGAAATCAATGCTGTAATGGAAAATATCGCCAGCCAGACCAACCTGCTTTCGATGAACGCGGCGATAGAAGCGGCTCATGCCGGAGAAGCGGGCAAGGGGTTTGCCGTAGTCGCCGATGAAATCCGCAAACTGGCGGAAAGTTCCAGCGCGCAGTCCAAGACCATCGGCACTGTACTTAAAAAGATAGCGGAATCAATCAAAAAGATAACCAAATCCACCGAGAACGTACTAACCAAGTT
>JAITCL010000020.1 GCA_031283105.1 Treponema sp.
TCCGCCCAGTGAAACGCGGGTGTCGGGATCGTAATACAAAAAATGGTGCGTAAAGTTTTCGTCCGGAAAAAACTTACCCTTTGCCAGAATGGCGATTTGATAGGTTTCCTTCAGATCACCATAATCTTTTGTTTCCCCGTGGATGTTCTGTCCGGTGAATAATCGTGCCGCATAGTACTCAAGGCGTACCAGTTCGATGGCTGTTGGGTTAAACGACATTTCAACGTTGACAGGTTCGTCTTTCTCTGTCTTGCAGGCTACGTCGAAGCGTATATGCCGTTGCCTCATATCGTCAACGGGCGGTTCGTTGGCGACGATTGTTTCTACCGCTACAGTGCGTCCGATAAGCGCGGAAATCAGGTCTGACAACGCGCCTCTTGACTTCGATGTGTCTCTGGTAAAAACCGCTTTGAACACCGGATCGTAACGGATGTCCAAGATACGCGTTCCGTCCCCAAGAGGGAAATGTCCCCGCTCGTACTGAGCAGAATTTTCATTATTTGCTTTCATGATAACTCCTCATGATATATATGAGTCGATAGTGGGTTTTGCATTAGCCAAAATGGAAAAAAATGATTTTTTTGAAGAATTTCACCGTGTGAACCTTCCCTGCTTTATGGCTGCAAAAGTAGACGCCCAATTCTGCCGATAATTACCGTATGAAGCGGACGCTCCTCCCCCTTTTCTTTTTTCTCGTCATTTACGCGGCAGGCGCGCAGGAGCATGATTCGGGCTACAACCCCGAAGTAATCCGGGGGGAAGTGTGGGTGGATTTTGAGCCGATGTACGGCAACAGGCCCGACATTGAATACCCCCTCAGCAGGGAGACCGCGGGCAAACGGGCATTGCAGGAAGCGGCGCTGTATTTTTCGGGCATGATTTACGGCTGGTCGTTTCATTATGATATTGGGGAAAAAGCCCGTGGCATTGCCGAAGAGTTTGATGTTTTTGAACCTTTGGGAGAGATACGCTGGGGCGACCCCCGGTTGGGTATGATTGAAGCTGAAGATCGTGATATGAAGCTGCGGGTTTGGGCTGATTATCAACTCAGCGAGGTTCAGCAGAAACGTATGCAGACATGGCGGACGGGAACAATCCGCAACGCTCAGGCCATAGGGTACTGTCCGCTGACGGGGCCGTCGCCGGATTCCGGCTGGCTGGAAATACGGAACGCCGTTCTGAAAGACGCCGCGCGTACCGCAGTACGGGCCATGCTCCGCGGCAGTGAGCGTAACCGCCCCAAAGCGGCAGCGGGCTTTATCAGCCTGGCTTCATTCCCCCGCTTTTTTGTAGATTCCGGCCAATGGGCCGTCGCCGCGCGTTTTCATGTGCAGATTAACGAAGTTACTCCGTTTGCGGCATATTGAAGATTTTTTTCCTGTTGGAATAGATTGAGAAAAAATTTTAGACAGGTGGATATTTAACATGAACATTGATTTGGAACAAGTCAGGAATTATTTTCAAAACGACCGTTTTGCCACAGAAAACGGAATGGTTATTGATTCAGCTACGGAGGATTGTGTGGTGTGTGGCATGGAATTGCGCGCGGAACATAGAAATGCCGCAGGCGGAGTACAGGGCGGCGCTATCTTCACGCTGGCGGATTTAGCCTTTGCCGTTCATTGTAATCTGGCGATGGTTTGCGGCGAAGCCGCCGGGTTAACAGTAGGGCAGTCGTGCAGTATATCCTTTTTGAAATCCACAAAAGGCCGCCGGTTGTCCGCAATATCAAAATGCATATCCAGGGGCCGTAGCATATCGGTTTACAGAATCCGCATTGAGGACGATCTCGGCGTGGAAATAGCGGAAATGCTCGCGAACGGATTTACGACTGCTTAATGCCAATGTTATCATAGACAGCTTACGGGGAATCATGCGCCATGTGTGTTAAATCAAAGGTATTTTAATGGTAAGCGGTGAATACGCGTTAGCGGTTATTGACATCGGAATGACCAATAAAAAAGTGGCAGTCTATGACAGCGGTCTCCGCCCGCTTGACGCGCAATACCGCAGCTTTCCCCCGAAAATGGTAAACGGACTTGAAACTCACGACCTTGAAGCAATGGAAGAATGGTTTATAAATGTATTAAAATCCTTCGCGGCGCGTTATCCGGTTAGAGCTATCGCGGTTAGCGCGCACGGCGCTACCTTTGTATGCGTGGGGAAAGACGGCAAACCCGCGCTTCCCTGCGTGTACTACACCCACGAGCCGGGAGAGGATTTCTACCGCCGTTTTTACGAACTATTCGGAGACGCGCGGGAGCTTCAGGCGCGGACAGGGACGCCAGCTTTCAAGGCGCTGATCAATCCGGCGAAAGGCATCTTCTTCGCGCGAGAACAATTCGGCGAAGACTTCAAAAACGCAGCCGCCGTACTACCCTACCCCCAATACTGGGGTTTCCGTTTTACCGGAAAGACGGGGGTGGAAAGTACCTATATGGGTAATCATACATATTTGTGGGATCAGATTGACAACGATTTTTCCACTGTAGCCAGGAAACTGGAAATTGCTTCACTTATGCCTGACAAACTGTACAAGTCCTGGGACATTCTGGGAACAGTCAGCGCGGAGTTTGCCGCCAGAACAGGGCTTCCCGCTGACACAACAGTAACTATGGGTATCCACGATTCCAACGCGGCTATACTCCTCCATTTCGCGCAAAAAGGGGAACGCGGGTTTATTCTTAATTCAACCGGTACCTGGTGCGTTATCATGAATCCGGTAGAAAAATACGGCTTTGCACCGGAAGAGCTCGGCAAGGTGGTGTTTTTTAATATTTCAGCTTTTGGAACCAGAATTAAGACAGCTATTTTCCTTGGGGGGCAGGAATTTGAAACCTGGTCGGGATTATTTATGAAGCTGTACGGGAGAACAGATATTCCCGGCTGGGATGAAGAACTGTACCGCCGTATTCTGAAAGAAAAGCAACTCTTTCTGTTACCCGAATTAACACCAGGTTCGGGGCAGTTCCCTTCTTCAAAAGCGCGTATTGTCGTGAACGGAAAAGATTATTTTTATGGCTCTGCGGATTCCTGTTCCGCGAGTTATACAGAATTATTCGCCACGCTGCGAATATCGCTCGTTATGCAATCCATTACCGCCCTGGAACGGATAGGTATTGAAAAAGGTTATGATGTGTACACCGAAGGCGGTTTCCGCAAAGATGAATCTTACAACCGCCTGCTTGCATCAGCGCTTGCGGATAATAAAGTGTATCTGACAAATATTGCCGAAGCTTCGGCCCTTGGAGCGGCAATGACAGCCAAGATGGCTTTGACAGGAAAATCCCTTAAAGACCTTGCGGGAGATTTTGAAATTGGCTATCAGGAGATCGGGAAGAACGATATACCGGAACTTTTTTCATACAGGAAAGCCTGGATGACCGAGGTTGAGAAATAAAATGAACAATTATTTGTTTTATCTTTTATTATCGTTATTATTGATAGAAGCAATGATAAACAAATTAAGCCGCAAGCTATAAATAGAACTATTTTTAATTTTTTTATTGATTGATTCACCTCTTTAAATTTCATTTTAAGATTTACAATTTTTTCATCAAATTACTTTTATGAGTTATTTGATTTTTTTAAATGATATTTTACATCAATTATATTATAATCCATTTTTCTTTACAACGTAAAGAAATTTGTGGTCTTATTTCTGATATTTTGTATATTGTAAATAAAGATATAAATTTAATAGAAGAGGTATCGTCTCCGCGTTGCGGAGCCGTTCGATTATCATCGCCGCTCACGCGGCGTGAAGAAGTATCGTCTCCGCGTTGCGGAGCCGTTCGATTATCATCGCCGCTCACGCGGCGTGAAGAGGTATCGTCTCCGCGTTGCGGAGCCGTTCGATTATCACCGCCGCTCACGCGGCGTGAAGAGGTATCGTCTCCGCGTTGCGGAGCCGTTCGATTATCACCGCCGCTCACGCGGCGTAGGGAGGGATTATTATGTCTAACATTTACAGTGTGTCGGAAAAAATGCACAAGATGAGGGTAAGGCTTTACCCGAACCATCTGCCGGGGTCTGAAAAAACTTTCATCGCCAGAACTAGCAACGAAGCCTCAGTTACACTGGAGGATATATGCGCCGCCATGAAAAACAGGGGCGGTTACGAGGGCAGCTACGAGGATGCTGTCCAGACTGTCAGGTATTTTCACAAGGAAATGGGGTACCAGCTCTGCGACGGTTTTTCGGTTAATACAGGATATTATTCCATACATCCGAACATAGGGGGTACCTTCCAGTCTGATAATGAAGGGGCTGATCCGAAAAAACACCCTGTTACCTTCCGTTTCCATTCCTTAAAAACCCTTCGCAATTTATATAACGACATAGACGTTATTGTTGAGGGCTACGCGGACACTCACGGCGATATCTCCGAGTTTATCGATTATGACGAGGACTCCGTAAACTCCTTGTACGCTCCTGGCGACCAGTTCGCCATAATCGGGAATAAGATCAAAGTAGCCGGGGACAGTCCCGAAATCGGGATATTCTTTGTTCCCGTGGATGATCCCTCAAAAGCGGTAAAGGTAAGCCGTATAGCGGAAAATTATCCTTCAAAAATTACCGGAATAACCCCGCAGACCGGGCGCCCGCATAACCGGATAGAAATCCGTACCCGGTTTGCCTGTTCGGGAGCTATCCTGCTTAAAACCGCTCGTATTATAACCAGCGGTTTTGTACTGGAAGAAGCATAGAAATTGTACAGGCAGGCTGTACTAGGTTAATACAGGGAGGCAGTACTAGTCTAGTACAGGGAGGCAGTACTAGCCTAGTACAAGGGTGCAGTACTAGGCTAGTACAAGGGTACAATACTAACCTGGTACAAGGAGGCTGACAAAAAAATGTGATATGGGTAGAATATGCCGCCAGGGTTGGTGATTTTTAGCGCTTTTGATGAAAAAAGTTGTGGTAATAAATTTGGTTTTATTGTATATTATAACTGAGGCTTTTCCAAAACTTCAGTTTTTGGAAAAGCTACCTTATATTTAATGGAAAAACTGGCCTTTTGGACAGTTTTTCTAAAGCCATTTCCAAAACTAACCGAGTTTTGGAAATGGCTCAACTAATAAGAGATATTTGAACAACGAACTGTACGCTTTAAAGGTATGGTGTTTACCTGCCTTATTGCGGCAAAATCCGGAAGTTTATTTTTTTATGAAAAAGGTATATGACTATGAAAAATAGCAGCATTTGTTTGTATAACCAGCAACATGCCTTGACCATTTGCAATTATCCCCCCCCCCCCCGATCGATAGGGTATTAAATAGATTTTTCACGGCTTTTCACTCTTTCTTCCCGTTCACTTGCTTTTATTCCCATTTCTTTTGGCAATACGGTGCAAGCACCTTTTGTGCCGCTCCTGAGAGTGGCTTAATCTACGTGATTACCCGCCCAAAACGCGCGGCGTAACACAAAAAGGAGTTCTAATGAAGAACAAAAAGATCTTATTGGCAATGCTGGCAATTGCGCTTGTTTTAGGAATGGCAGCCTGCGACAACGGCAGCGGCGGGGTTGCTGGAAGCAGTGACCCGGCATTGGCGGCATATACAGGCAGTGACGCGAATGGTTATGTTTACAGGCTGACTGTTACAAAGGGAGCAAGGGTGGCGTATACACCGGCGGCTGGTGACACATATTTACTGATCGTATTAAACAGCGGCGGAAGCGAAGCGGGAAGAAGCACTGGAACGGTTAAGGCTTTTACAGGCGGTGTATTAACGCTTACAACGTCAAAAGACAGCGGCTTTACCATAACTGTCGCCACTGACGGAACGATAAAGTCAATTTCCGGGACAATCACTCTGGATAACGACGTGTCACATTCATTTGCTTTCACTAACATTTATCTGGCAGAGCAAACTGCCTATTATTGGAAAAACGGTACAAGAATAGATCTTCACACAACTGATTCCTATGCCAGTTCCATAATGGTTGTTGGATCAGACGTTTATCTGGCAGGATATTATTATGACGGCGATAAGTCAACTGCTTGTTACTGGAAAAACGGTATAAAAACAGACCTTCACACACCTTCAGATTCCTTTACCGAATCCATAACGGTTGTTGGATCAGACGTTTATCTGGCAGGGGATTATGATAAGAGCGGCACTGCCATTGCCTGTTATTGGAAGAACGGTATAAAAACAGACCTTCACACAACTTCATATTCCATTGCCAAATCCATAACAGTTGTTGGAACTGACGTATATGTTGCAGGGAGATATAGGGATAATAATAATAATGTTGCCTGTTACTGGAAGAACGGTATAAAAACAGACCTTCACACAGATGGAGTGACCAATGCCAATTCCATAACGGTTGTTGGATCAGACGTTTATGTGGCAGGGTATTATGATAAGAGTGGCACTAATAATGCCTGTTACTGGAAGAACGGTATAAAAACAGACCTGCCCGGTTCGATATCCGAAGCCGATTCTATAATAGTCGTTGGAGCGGACGTTTACACGGCAGGGAATTATTATAATCGTGACGATGGTAGTCAAACTGCCTGTTACTGGAAAAATGATACAAGAACAGACTTGTCCCATGATTCAAATTCCAAAGCCCTTTGCATAACAGTCGTGGGTGCGGATGTTTATACGGCAGGGTATAGTAATTATAATGGCTGTTACTGGATAAATAATACAAGAACAGACCTTCCGGCCCCCGCTGGGAGCATTGTTGGTATTGCGGTAGTAAATTAACGCGGCGGCGCGGTATACTGCGATTGGCATGGGAAGGAATTTTTAATAGTGAATAGCGGGAAGCGGATAATCCCCGCCCGCTATTCACCATCTTATCCCCTTTAATGGTTTCCAATATTTCATCTTCATATTGAGTACGGCGGATTACTATAATCTTGCCATATTTATGGGTTATAATTTCAATATGGAAACAGCGGAAAAACAAGGCTTGCGAAAATTCTCGTTCCGTATCGGGGGTATGTACTGCGTACACTGCAAGAACACAATTGAAAAAGAACTGAAAACCACGGCGGGGGTTCGGGATGCCGTGGTAAATTACCGCACCGGAACAGCGGCTGTTACCTGCGATACCGGAACAATAGGCTTTGACAGAATTGCCGCAGTAATTGAAAGTCTGGGTTACCGGATACTGGAAGGAAACAATAAAAATACCGTACTGAAAATCATCGGGACGCTGGTGATTATCCTTGCCCTGTTTATGCTGCTGCGGACATTCACAACCAGCAAACTGGCCGCCGCCTTCCCGCTTGCCCGGGAAGGTATGGGTTACGGGATGCTGCTTGTTATCGGTCTTCTTACATCAGTACACTGTGTTGCCATGTGCGGGGGAATCAATCTTTCACAAACTTTAAAAAGAAACCTGCCTGAAAACGCCGTGGCTGTTCAAACCGCCGGTCCCAAACCATCGTTTAGCTTCGTTTTACTCCTGCCCGTTATTTTCTACAACGCGGGGCGGCTTGTTTCATATACGGCGGTCGGGGTTCTAGTAGGCGCTTTAGGTTCAGTGATAACCCTATCAGGGTATTTCCAGGGAGTGGTACAACTAGCCGCGGGAATCTTCATGGTGATCATGGGGATCAATATGCTGGGACTATTTCCGTCTTTGCGGCGTTTTATCCCTCAAATACCTAAACTATTCGCAGAAAAGATTGACGAACGAATAGCCGGACGCGGGCCTCTGGTTGTCGGTTTTCTGAACGGGTTTATGCCTTGCGGCCCGTTACAGGCAATGCAGCTTTACGCCCTCTCCGCCGGAAGCCCTGTTCGGGGCGGTATCTCCATGTTTTTGTTTTGTCTCGGAACGGTTCCCCTGATGTTCGCGCTGGGCGCGGCAGGCAGCGCGTTAAGCGGCGTTAAAGGCAAAGCATTCTCCCGCCGTGTTATGCAGGCCGGGGCGATCATTGTCGCGGCGCTGGGCCTTGTCATGTTCTCTAACGGCTGGAGACTTTCGGGGTTTACCAGCCCCTTCAAACCTGTTTTCGCGCAAACAGCCGGAGACTCGTTTGTTCCAGTTATTCAAAGCGGTGTGCAAATAGTCAATTCCACCTTGTTGACAAACCGCTATCCGGCGATAACTGTTCAGCAGGACATTCCGGTACGCTGGATCATTAACGCCCCGTCTGGCAGCATAAACGGCTGTAACAACCGTATGATTATCCGCGAATACAATATCCAGCACACATTTAAGCAGGGCGACAACGTGATTGAATTTATCCCCGCAAAAGCGGGTAAGTTCCGCTATTCATGCTGGATGGGTATGATAAACAGTACCATTACGGTACTCGCCGAGGGGGAAAGCGCCGCTAATGTACAGGAGCCGGATACCGCGCCTAAACCTGCCGGTATCGAAATACCCACTGATACAATCGCTGTCGCTCAAATAACTGGTAATGTGCAAACGGTTACGATACATCTTGGCGATGAAGGCTTCGAACCCGCAATCGTTGTTATGCAGAGGCGGCTGGCCGCGCTATGGACAATCACCATAGATTCCATTGATCCGGGCAACGACAGTATTATATTCCCCGCTTATTACGCCATAATAGAGACAGAACAGGGGGAAAATCCGATACAGCTTGTTCCACGGGAGGATTTTGAGTTCTACACCGCTGACAGCGTATTTTACGGTTATGTGAAAGTGGTGGATGATATTACCCGTGTAGATATTGACGCGGTTAAGGCGGAAGCGGCGGACTTTGAAACCCTTATATATCCCGAAGCGTATTTTGAAGCCGCTTATGGCGGTTATTAATCAACAGCGCCGTATGGCGTGAAAATATATTTTTGAAGGAGTGCGAAAATGAACACAAGAATAAAAATCGCGGTAATTGCCGCAGTGATCCTGCTCATCACAGGAGGGATTGTCTTTGCCCAAAGTACGGGAAACGGAGGACGGAAGCCGCCGTACAACCTGGATGAAAATTATCCCCGCCCCTACAGCGGCTGTGGCGGTTGCTGCGGCGGACGCTGGTAGGGGGTTAAAGATGAAAAGGGCTGTTTTAGTACTAACCGCGCTGGCGGTACTTGGCGTAAATATCGTCTTTGCTCAAAACGCCGTTTTAAACCAGAGAAAACCGGCGGCTGCCGACACGGATTTGGTTATTCAAATTGCGGACATTACGGAAAACGCCCTTTTTTATCCGGTGGATATTGACGGAATTAAAATGGAGGTACTGGCGGTAAGAGCGCCGGACGGCACTATTCGCACAGCCTTTAACACCTGTCAGGTATGCTACAATTCAGGCAGGGGCTATTTTGTGCAGCAAGGTACAGTGCTGGTCTGCCAGAACTGCGGCAGGCGTTACCGCATGAGCCAGGTTGAGCGGCAGGCCGGGGGCTGCAACCCTGTACCTATTTTTCCGGTAAATAAAAAAGTAACCGATTCTACTATCACCATATCAAAGGAATACCTTGAACAAGCGAAAGCCATGTTTGCAAGCTGGAAAAGAGGTTAAATAATGTACAGTGAAACTTTGAGCATCGGCGGGATGTCCTGCGCCGCCTGTTCAGCGCGGGTGGAAAAGGCTTTACGCAAACTGGACGGCGTTGAAAGCGCGGCGGTAAATCTCGCCACGGAAAAAGCGACGATTGTTTATGACGCGGAAACCTTGAACCTTTCAGCCATAAAAGCAGCGATTGAAAACGCGGGTTACGAGGTACTCGATAAACCGAAAGGGGTTACCATAACTATCCCAATCGGCGGTATGCACTGCGCCGCCTGTTCAGCGCGGATTGAAAAGACGCTAATCAAACTGGACGGCGTTGAAAGCGCGGCGGTAAACCTCGCCACGGAAAAAGCGACAGTAGTTTATGATCCACGCGCCTTGCGCCTTTCGGCAATAAAGGAAGCAATTACCAAAACGGGATACCAGCCGCTTGAAGTTTCCGCCGGTACGGTGGATCAGGACAAACTCCGCAAGGAAAAGGAAATTAAAATACTCTGGAGAAAATTTATCATTGCCGCGTGTTTTGGACTTCCGCTGCTGTACATCGCCATGGCCCCCATGATTAAATGGATCAACCTTCCCTTCCCCAAAACCCTGGCCCCGATGAATTTCCCTCTTGTTTACGCCCTTGTACAGCTAACGCTGGTTATCCCTATTATTATCGCTGGCAACAAATTTTATACAATTGGTTTTAAAAATATTCTGCGCCGCAGTCCGAACATGGATTCGCTTATCGCAATCGGAACCACGTCGGCTGTAGTTTACAGCATTTATAATCTGCTGCGGATTACCGGCGGGGATCATCACGCTGTTGAAGCTTTGTACTTTGAAACCGCCGGAGTGATTATCGCCCTGATTCTGCTGGGTAAATCCCTTGAAGCGGTGTCCAAAGGCCGCACGAGCGAAGCGATAAAAAAACTTATGGGGCTTGCCCCCAAAACTGCTATCATTATCGAAAACGGGGAGGAGAAGGAAATTCCCATTGACGAAGTAATGCCTGGCGACATTATCGTTGTAAAACCGGGCGCGAAAATCCCCGTGGACGGAGTTGTAACCGAAGGTCAAAGCGCGGTTGACGAGTCCATGCTTACCGGAGAGAGTATGCCTGTTGACAAGAAACAAGGCGATTCAGTTTACGGAGCTACCATTAACAGTAACGGACATTTTTGCTTTAAGGCGGAAAAAGTTGGGAATGAAACCGCGCTGGCGCAGATCATCAAACTTGTCGAAGATGCCCAAGGCTCAAAAGCGCCGATTGCGCAAATGGCGGATATTGTCTCCGGTTATTTTGTACCAGTTGTCTGCGCCGTTGCGCTTGTCGCAGGAATAGCGTGGTTTATCGCGGCATCTTCCGGCGCTGCAAGTTTACCTGCCGGAAAATCTGCAACGGAATTCGCCCTGACGATTTTTATTTCCGTACTGGTCATCGCCTGCCCCTGCGCTCTGGGACTTGCCACGCCCACGGCGATCATGGTGGCAACCGGCAAAGGCGCGGAAAACGGCATTTTAATTAAAGGCGGCGAAGCGCTGGAAACGGCTCATAAAATTCAAACGATTGTGTTTGACAAAACCGGAACGATCACCGAAGGCAAGCCGGAAGTTACGGATGTGGTTACAATCGCCGGAGTTGAAGAAAACTACCTTCTACAGGTAACAGCATCCGCTGAAAAAGGAAGCGAACACCCGCTTGCTTCAGCCATCGTACGCGAAGCGGAAAAACGCGGTCTTGTACTGCCGCCCGTAACGGATTTCAAAGCCATTCCAGGCAAAGGTATTGAAGCGATGATTCGAGAGAGTGAGGCAGGGAGTGGGGGACGGATGATCTCTATTCTCATCGGAAATAGAAAGTTTATGGATGAAAGAAGTATCCCATTGGCGGAAATTGAAGCTGATTCCGACAGGCTGGCGGCAGAAGGAAAAACTCCGATGTATGTCGC
>JAITCL010000115.1 GCA_031283105.1 Treponema sp.
GTGATTATCGCGCTGGTGGCGTTTTGTTACGGCGGTTATTCGGGACTGTATCCTGTTCTGACTTCGCAAAATTTCGGCATTAAAAATATCGGCTCAAACTACGGCGCGGTCATGGTGGGCTTTATGCTCTCGGCGCTGTTGTTCCCCATCGTTATCAACAAGATAGGAGATCAACAGTTAAGATTTATCATACTCGGTATTCTGGCGGCTGTCGGCGCGGTACTGGTCGTTATTTTAAGATTGATGAATTTAAAACAGGTAAAAGAAACGGATTAATTAAAGGGCGGGGATACATACCCCGCCTTTTTAATTTATGGAATTAAGAGACTCTTATTTTCTTCTATCCAGTCAGCTTCTTCAAAATATTCTTTAATGTTGGCAATCCTGTTTTTCGCAAGTTTTATATATTCCGGCTCTCTCTCTATTCCAAGGAAACTACGTTTTAACTTTTTGGCGACAGCCCCGGTTGTACCTGTTCCAAAAAACGGATCGAGTACAATATCCCCCTGCTTTGTCGTAGATAGAATCACTCTTTTAAGAAGTTCCTCCGGTTTTTGGGTGGAATGAGCTTTTTTCCCGTCTTTGCCTTTTAAGCGTTCTTCCCCGATACATAAACCAATCTGCCATACGGATGTCATTTGTTTATCGCCGTTATATTTTTTCATCGATTTATGGTTGAATGTATATTTTTTAAGCTCCTTGCTCTTTGAACACCATAAAAGCGTTTCCGTGGCGTTTGTAAAGCGCGTACCCATGAAATTAGGCATTGGGTTGGTTTTATACCATGTTACATCATTCAGAATCCAGTAACCCAGATTAAGCATAATAGTACCGACACGGAAAATATTATGATAGCTGCCGATTACCCATATTGTACCGGTATCTTTTAATATGCGCCTGCACTCTTTTAACCACGCTGTACAAAAATCATCATATTCAGAAAAAGAGCCAAATTTATCCCACTCATCATCAACACCGTCAACTTTTGTATTATTCGGCCTGTAAAGGGCGTTCTCCAACTGCATATTATACGGAGGGTCAGCGAAGATCAAATCTATGGAATTATCGCTTAATTTCTTTAATTCCTCAATACAATCACCCTGAATTATGGTGTTTAGTCTCATAAATGAAAATTTATAGGCTTTTTGCTTTTATGGCAACAGGCTCCAGAGGGTATTTTTGGCAATGTATTACGCATAACGTTCCGGTGCAGCCCGAGCCGCCCAACGGGCGGCGTACAGTTACAGCCCTGATACATGCCGTTTGTCCGTACTCATTCATTCCTTGAATATCTGCGTGTCTAATACCAATTTTTCTTTATGCGGAAAATTCTTTTCAAATATTTCCAATTCTTTTTTATCAATATTATTTCCCTATATCTATAGGATTTTTTTTATTTGTGTCAATATTTTATCAATATTCACGCAGATTTCAGGATAAATGTCACATAATTTCCAATGTATGCTGTCGGAACGTCAGCTTAGATTGCTTCCAAGAGGCCGTATTGTTTTAACTCGTCCGCATGATTACGGATTTTTGCAAGGGCCTTTTTTTCTATCTGACGAATCGTTTCCGGGGATAAGTCCATTTTGTCGCCGATTTCTTTGAGCGTGTAAGGCTTTCCGCCCTCAAGCTGGTAGCGGTAGGAAAGCACCTGTTTTTCCCTGTCCTTGAGCCGGTCAAGAAAATGCCGCGCTCCATCGCGGTAGTATTGGCGAAACAGGGTTCGTTCCGGGCTGTAGGTGTAATCTTCATGAATTTCCATTACCGTAGCGTTGTCCTCCCGGCCGGTATCCATTTCCAGGGACAAGGGGCCGGAACTCATGTTGACGATAAAGTCGATGTCCTGTACCGAAATTCCCAATTCATCGGCAATGTCTTCTGTCCGGGGCTGATGCATAAGGGTTTGGCTGAGGGTATGGTAGGTATGTTGAATTCTGCGGAGTATCTCTTCTTTCCGGTGGGGCAGTCTGACGATACGGCGTTTGTTGGTCAGGTAACGAATAATAAATTGACGAATCCACCAGCCCGCATAGGTACAAAAACGGAGTTTTTTTTCAGGGTCGTATTTTTCAGCGGCGTGCATCAGACCCATATTTCCTTCCTGGACAAGGTCCATAAAGGAAATGTCAGGCGCTCCATAAGGACGGGCAATCTTAACCACCAGCCGCAAATTGGCCCTTATCAACTTGTGCAGAGCGTTCTTGTCTCCCTGCTGGATACGCCGGGCAAGCTCAAGCTCTTCTTCAGGTTCCAAAAGCGGGTATGCCTTGATCTGATTAAAGTAAATTTGAAGAATGTCTTCCTGCTTTTCAAGGCTGGTATTAACGGTTTCTTTCATGGTTCCTCCACGGATTCTTCTACTAATATACATAGCAATTTCCGTGCCAAGTCGCTCTATTTTTCAAATTATTATGTAATTCCTTTTGGGATAACGAATTAGCTCAATATGGCCGTTAATAATCTGCACTACTGAGGGGAAAGTGTATACATTTTCATACTTATTTTCAAATAAACTGTATGGAAAATATAACAATTACATGATAATGTAGGATAAGCACCATGATAGAATATGTGGTTTCTTCAAATATTGATGACCGTGTGTTGACCAGGGCGGCGCGGACTCTGGAAGGCGGGGGGCTTGTCGCTTTGCCTACCGATACCAGTTGGAGTTTAGTCTGTTCGCTCAGGTCTCCGGCGGGCATAAAAAAACTGCGGGCGCTTTCCGGCGAGCGGGACGAGCGGCATTTTACCCTGCTTTGTTCGGACATTTCCCAGTTTGGGGAATTGTGCAGTATGGACAACAGCCGTTTTCGGCTAATCAGGCGTCTTTCACCGGGGCCTTATGTGTTTATTTTGAAGACGCTTCTGGGGACTGAAAAAGCCCTTGATATTCGCCGCCGCGAAACCGGCGTGAGAATTCCCGACCATCCCGTTCCGCTTGCCCTGATCAAAACCCTTGAACACCCCCTGTATTCAATAACCGCCAAAAAATCCATGCAGGAAGGGGCCGAGTTGATAATTGCCGCCGCCGGTGAGGAAACGGAACTGCCCCCCATTCCCGAAGAAGACCTTTTTGAAGGGGGCTGGGAGCTTGACGGCATTAATGACGTAGATTTGGTTTTGGATGACGGCGAGGAACGCGAGCGTATTTTTTCTACGATTTTGGACATATCCGGCGAAGATGTTACGCTAATCCGCCAGGGCGCCGGTCTCTGGCCGGTATAAGAAAGGCAAGGTTACCGTCGCTTGCCAAGAATGCCGGCTTGTGTTACTCTGATAACGGGAGAGGTAATGTTAAAGGGACGATCCCTGATTGAGCCGGGCGATTTTACTCTTGAGGAAACGGACAGTCTGTTCGTTTTGGCTGAAAAAATTGAAACCGATAAACAATACCTGCGGGATAGCTGCCGGGGAAAACTGCTGGCAACGTTATTTTTTGAGCCAAGTACCAGAACCCGTTTGAGTTTTGAGGCGGCGATGCTGCGTCTGGGGGGAAGCTGCCTGGGTTTTGCCGATCCCGGCTCAAGTTCCGCGGCAAAGGGCGAAAGCCTTGCCGATACGGTGCGGATGGCGGCAAGTTATGCCGACACGATTGTTATGCGCAATCCAAAGGAAGGCGCGGCGCTGCTGGCGTCCCGTTATTCGCCGGTTCCGGTGATTAATGCCGGAGACGGCGGGCATCATCATCCCACCCAAACATTGACCGATCTGCTGACCATCAGGCGGCTGAGGGGAGATGTTAAAAACCTTACCGTTGGTTTCTGCGGCGATTTAAAATTCGGGCGTACCGTTCATTCACTGGCAAAGGCGCTGGCCGGTTACGAAAAAACCAGATTGATATTTATTTCGCCGGAAGAATTGGTCATTCCCGATTACATAACCTATTATCTGCAAAAAAAAGATATTGAATTCAGGGAAACCCGCAGCCTTGAAGAAGCCATGCCCCAGCTTGACGTGTTGTACATGACGCGGGTACAGCGGGAACGGTTTTTCAACGAGGAAGATTATATCCGCCTGAAAGATATTTATGTTCTCAATAAAGAAAGAATGGCTTTGGGAAAGAATAATCTTATCGTTCTTCACCCCCTGCCCCGCGTCAACGAAATTGCCGTTGAGGTGGACAGCGATCCCAGAGCGGCTTACTTTAAGCAGGCAAAATACGGGATGTATGTGCGCATGGCGTTACTTGCGTCGATATTGGGGGCGGCAAATGCTTAATATTGATAAAATAAGAAACGGCATTGTTATTGACCATATCAGGGCGGGACAGGGTATCCGTATTTTTAACTGGCTTGGCCTTGATAAAGCGCCCTATACCGTCGCTTTTGTCGTGAACGCCAATTCAAAAATAATGGGTAAAAAAGATATTATCAAAATTGATAATACCATTACCATTAATTTTAATCTTTTGGGGTTAATTGATCCCAATATTACCGTTAATGTTATTGAAGAACAGAAAATTACCGAGAAAATTAAACTACAGCTTCCTGACAAGGTTGAAAATGTGCTGATCTGCAAAAATCCCCGCTGTATCACGTCTACCGAAAAATATATCCCCCATATTTTTCATCTTGAAAATTCCCGGCTGCAAACCTACCGCTGCGAATACTGCGATGAAATACGTTCCGCCGGGGATTTCAGAGAACTGGGAGCCAGGAGTTGACAATTAGCAATTAACAATTAGTAATGAGCAATGAACAAATAAACAAGAGGTTTGATGTTGCGGAGGATTATATTAAAAAATTTCAGAATCGTTGATGCCGATACCGACTTTTTTGGTTCGCTTATTATTGAAAATAATGTTATTAAAAAAATTGTTGCTGATACTGAAAATATTCCCGATGCGGATATAACGATTGATGGCAGCGTCTTTGACTCTTCCACAGTACTCATGCCCGCGTTTGTAGACCTCCATGCCCATTTTCGTGACCCCGGCTTTCCTGAAAAAGAAACACTGGAATCCGCTTCCCTTGCGGCAGTCGCGGGAGGCTTCACAACCGTAGTTTGCATGGCAAATACCAATCCGGTTACTGACACGATTGAAAAAGCCCGCGTCCTGAAAGCCCGCAGTGATGCTCTTGGTTTTATTGACCTGTATCCGGTTTTATCGTTGACCAAAAATATGGAAGGCCGGGAACTTTCCGGGATTAAGGATTTACCCGCCGCCGAAGTCCTGATGCTGTCTGAAGACGGCAAAGATGTAGCCAATGACAACTTGTTTCTTGCCGCAATGGGGGAAGCGAAACGACTGGGGATTCCCGTTTCCTGTCACTGTGACTTTGGCGGAACGGAAGCGGATGCGGCAAAAAAAGCAGGCCGCCCACGGGCAGAATGGTCGCGCATTGAAGAAAATAATGCGGTACGCCGCGCCATTGAACTGGGTAAAAAAACAGGCTGTCATATTCACATTGCCCATGTTTCAACCAAAGAGGCGGCGGAAATAATTCGTGAAGCTAAAAAAAATTCAGTGAGCGATAATGGTTTTTTCCTTACCTGCGAGGCAACGCCCCACCACATTGGCGCAACGGAAGAGGACGCGCGGCGCATGGGGGATGAAAGTTTCGGCAGGGTAAATCCGCCGCTGCGTTCCGAAGCTGACCGTCAGGCGATTATTGCCGCAATCAATGACGGGACTATTGACGCTATTGCCACCGATCATGCGCCGCACAGTGAAGCGGACAAGGCTGCCGGTTCTCCCGGTTTTAGCGGACTGGAAACCGCATTTGCCGTCTGCCTGTCACATTTGACCCATGAAATGACACCTAACCAAGAATTACAGCGGCTTTCCGCGCTGATGAGCAAAAATCCGGCGCGGATTATCGGCCTGCGGGACAGGGGCGGCATAACGGCGGGGCTGCGGGCTGATCTTGTTATTGTTGATACTCAGGCACGGCAGAAAGTAAATCCGGCGCAACTTAAGTCACGGGGTAAATGCAGCCCATTTGCGGGTAAAGAGTTGCGAGGAAAGATTCTTATGACGCTTAACGCGGGGAAAATTGTTTACATGGGGGAGACAAGTGCTTAATATCGACAAACTTTTTGAAGCTGTTGCCGCAAAGGGCCATGTATGCGTGGGCCTTGATACTGCGGCGGAATATATTCCTCCCGCCGAGCGGCGGCGGGCTGGTTCCGATGCGGAAGCGGTTTTGGCTTTTAACAAAACGCTTATTGATTCCACTTTTGACGCTGCGGCCTGTTACAAGGTGCAGATCGCCTATTATGAAGAAATGGGCATTGGTGGACTTTCCGCTTACGCGCAAACATTGCGGTATATCCGCGAAAAGGGCGGTTTGGTTATCGCCGACATTAAACGCGGCGACATTGCCGATACCGCCCTCCGTTACGCGAAAGCCCATTTTGCGGGGGACTTTGAGGCGGACTTTGTCACCCTTTCACCCTACATGGGCATGGACTCCATTGAACCCTGGCTTTCATACACTGGTGCCGGTAAGGGGGCCTTTGTGCTGATGCGAACCAGCAATAAGGGTATGCGCGATTTTGAGTATCTTGAAATTTCGCCTGACAAAAAACGCCTGTACCACGCGGTCGGTGACAAACTTGCCGAACTTGCCGCCGCACATTCCGGCACATACGGTTATGGGGCATTTGGCGCGGTTGTCGGCTGTACCGAGCGGGAAGAAGCCGCAGAAATTCGCGCAAAGTATTCAAATTTATTCTTTCTTATTCCCGGTTACGGGGCGCAGGGCGGCGCGGCGAATGACGCGGCCCTGCTGTTACGCGAAGGAAACGGCGGCGTGGTTAATGCCTCACGATCCATACTCAAGGCATGGAGCGCCGAAATTAAAAATTCCGGCGGCGATGAATCGGCAGCGGATAATTCATTCGCGGCGGAAGCAGCCCGCAGGGCGGCGCTTGCAATGCGTGACGCGATATTGGCGGCGGTAAAAAAATGATTCCTGAAAAGCGGAGCGCCTTCTGCGAGTTGATTAATAATACTTCCATTAACAGTGAAATTTTCCGTCTTGATTTTGTTTGGCAAGATGGTACGCAAGTAAAACTTTCGCCGCCAAAAGCAGGGCAATTTTTTATGGTAAAACCAAAACGGAGCGCAGTTTTTCTTGCCAGACCGATTAGTGTCGCCAACATTGAAGCCGATACGGTACGATTTTTAATAGCCCGGCGCGGCAGTGGAACGCAGGAACTTGCCGCCCTGCGAAGCGGCGATGAAGCGGAATTAATTGGCCCGCTGGGAAATGCCTGGGCAGATTTTTTACCGCTGGTGAAACATGGCGGTAATAAATCAATAGCCCTTGTTGGCGGCGGTATTGGTCTTGCCCCTTTACAGGCCCTGCTGCATGAAAAAACAGAATACCGTTTTGATTTATATGCCGGTTTCAGAACAGGCTTTAAGAACCAAAACGAAAAAGCCGCTCTGCTTTGCGGCGGGGTATTTCATTGTTCCGACCAATCCGGTTTTGAAAACCGGATTGGTCGGAATGAGGAACACAACATTATTATCGCAACTGAAGACGGCACAGACGGACTCAAAGGCCGTATCCCCGATTTTTTGGAACCGGAAAAACACGCGGCGGTATGCGCCTGTGGGCCGCAGCCCATGCTCAAGGCAGTTGCGGCAAAATGCGCCGCCGCCGGAGTTCCCTGTTTTATCAGCATGGAACGGCGAATGGCCTGCGGTACCGGAGCCTGTTTGGGCTGTACGGTAAGAACCGTCAACGGAAACCGGCGTTGCTGTACTGATGGGCCAATCTTCAAAGCGGATGAGGTAATTTTTGATGACGAGTAAAAACGCCGCGCCGCCCGATCTTTCCGTCACTATTGCCGGCCTGCGCCTGCAAAATCCGGTCATTGCCGCATCGGGGACTTTTGGCTACGGCAGGGAGTATGCGGGAATTATTGACGTATCCCGTTTGGGCGGCATTTGCACCAAGGGGCTTACCCTGAATCCCAGGCAGGGTAATACCGGTATCCGTCTTTGGGAAACTCCGTCAGGGCTGTTGAATTCCATCGGGCTTGAAAATCCCGGCATTCCCGCCTTTATTGAAAACGAGCTGCCCCATTTGCGCGCGCTTGGCCCGGCGGTTATCGCAAACCTTTCCGGCTCCACAGTAGAAGAATATGCCGAAGGGGCGGCGCTGTTGAACGCAAGTTCCGTTGACATGATTGAGCTTAATATCTCATGTCCCAATGTCAAGGCGGGCGGCATGACATTCGGTCTGAATCCCGAAGCGGCGGCATCGGTGACAGCGCCGGTACGCCGCGCCTTAACCGGCAAGCCCCTCATGGTAAAACTTTCGCCTAACGCACCGGATTTGGCCGCTGTTGCCCGCGCCTGTATCAACGCGGGGGCCGACGCCCTTTCGCTGGTCAACACATTCAAGGCAATGGCAATAGACGTACAAAAACGCAGACCGGTTTTTGACAATATCAGCGCAGGGCTTTCCGGCCCGGCAATCAAACCCATTGCCCTTCGCATGGTATGGGAACTTTGCAGAGAATTAAAACCGGCTGTTCCTATTATCGGATTTGGGGGCATCGCCGGCGCCAATGACGCGCTGGAATTTCTGATGGCCGGCGCGGCGGCAATACAGGTTGGTTCCGCCACCTTTGCCCACCCCGCGACAATGATTGAAATTATTGACGGCATTGCGGATTATATGCGCCGCTGCGGTATTGCCAAATTGGAAGATATTGCTATTCGGGGTTAAATTTTTTCATATAACGTTATGTGCTAGTTTTTTGCTTTTATATCATTAATTTTCTTTATTTAATATCTTTTGTTTTCCAGTAAATTCTTCCACTTCCATTTTGTAAACACATACTCTGTTTAATTCTTCTTCAGTAAAACTATATTCTATTTCTTTTTCAGTTAGTTGTTTCATTAATTTATTTAAACCATTTGTTTTTTCTTCATTTGTCTCCAGAAATATTATTTTCCCAAATCCTATGATGCTTTTAAATTCATAACCATAATTAAATGGTTTTTCTGCTACAATTAATTTTGTATCACAATCAATTTCAAAACAGGCATTATTATTGGTTTTAATTATTTCAATTTTCCTACCTTCTTTAGCTCCATGAAAAAATAGGGTCAATTTTTCATTTATATATGTATATCCATAATTCATAGGTATTATGTATGGATAATTATTTTCAGATAATCCAAGTCTACATACTTTACATTTTGAAATAATTGCAACTTTATCATTTACGTTTGTTATTTCTTTATCTTTTCTTCTCATTTTTTCTCCAAAAAAGTCTTATATTAATATAATAGTTTAATTACAAAATAATGTCAAGTAGTCGAGAAAGATTGTTTAACACTTCTTATTTTATGTATATTATTTTATACATTATATTCAAAAAACTTGCACATAACGTTTCGGCTGTAACTGACGTTTGGGGCAGGTAATAGGGCGTTGCGCAACAACGACCCCTGCCCCAAATGTGGCGGAGAAAAACCGCACAAAGGGCGCAAGCCCGACTGCGGTTTTTCGTAGCCCGAGCCGCCGCAAGGCGGCGAAGCAGTTACAGTCCTGTTATGTGCAGTGTGCCCGTTTTATATATCAAAATCTTTTTGTGCATTTTCTGTTGTCTTTTTTCTTTTTTCCAATGTCTTTTCAAATAATTCA
>JAITCL010000152.1 GCA_031283105.1 Treponema sp.
TCTTGTAAATATTTCATTACATTATTATTAGAGATTAATTTATGATGATTTTCCAAGTCATCAATAGTAAGGTCTCTAATTATTAATCGTTCAGTAAATAATTTAACCACATATAATCCCTAAAAATTTTTTATTCCCAATATATATTATTTATTATTTTTGTCAATATTCTTTCAAAACATTTTTCAACTAATTTTAGCCTCTATTTCGTCTAACGTTCCGGCTGTATGCGACGTTTTTTGCGCCCGATAAGGAAAAATGCGAAGCATTTTTACGGGCGCAAAAAAATGTGGCGGAGAAAAACCGCACAAAGGGCAAAGCCCGACTGCGGTTTTTCGTAGCCTAGCCGCCAATTGCTGCGCAAGCAGCAACCAAGCAGTTACAGTCCTGTTAAGCGAAGTTGGGTATATTTTATATATTCATCTCAATTTTTCGTATTCATAAATAAATATCTTATGCCACCTCTTTGTACTTCATTTATAAATATTAATTTATCATTATTTTTATCTACCCATACCATGCTAGAACCTAATTGATCAACGAAATCAAATCTATTATCCAATTCCCTATAAATTTTAGATGGAGAACCAATTATCGTAATTGCTGAATATTCATTTACTTTTCTATATCCATAAGGCAGCTTTATTTCTATATTATCAAAATTGAGATTATTATCTAATAATGGGAAAAAACCAGTTATTAATAATGGTACTGCTAATTTATTTTCAAGCAATCCACGTTCATCATGAGAATGTATCCAATGTTCGTTTATTCCAATAAAAATCATTATTAAAATAAATGTTATAATAATTTTTGATATTTTTAACATAATTTTATTATTGTATTTCGTAAATATTTTATTGATCCGAAGAACGAGAACAATAAGCACAATTATGGCTAAATTAATAAGAAATATTACTTCAACTCTGTATACACCCATATTATTATATTATATATTTATAAGAATAGTGACAATAGGACTGGTAGTTGTTGACTTTTAAATTTCCCCCCTTTGTGTTCTTCTAACCTTTGTGTCTGCACACTGTCGGTCACTTCGACAGGCTCAGTGACCACTACTCCGTGTTCTCCGTGTCCTCCGTGGTAAAAAATTCTTCCCTGCTTTCTTACCTCGAACAGCTTCCCGGCAGCAAGCACCTTCTTCAAACTAATGCAGCATCTTTTCCAGTTCATCCACCAAACGGGCAAAATACTGACAGGCGGCCTGTACCGGCTGCGGCGTACCCATATCCACACCGGCGATTTTAAGCGACTCGATGGGGAAGCGGGAGCCGCCGGATTTCAGGAAAGCGAAATAATCTTCCCGCTCCTGTTTGCCGCCGGAAACAACCCGCTCTGCCAAAGCAAGGGAGGCGGAAATGCCGGTGGCGTATTTGTACACATAAAAGGCGCGGTAAAAGTGGGGAATCCGCAAACCTTCCAAATCGCTTGCCGCTTCAAGCGTCATTTCGGGGCCGAAGTATTTTTCCAGCAATTTACGGTATTCGCCGCGCAGGACTTCCAGCGTCAGCGGCGTACCGCCTTCCTCAAGCCGGTGGCTTATCATTTCAAATTCGGCAAACATCGTCTGACGGTACAGGGTGGCAAGCAGTTCATCGGCGCGTTTGTTCACCAGATATAGGCGCATCTCCGCATTGTCAGCATCATTGGCATTTTTTTCCAGATGACGAAAAAGCAAATCCTCGTTAAAAGTGCTGGCAACTTCGGCTTCAAAAATCGTGTAGTTGTAGTGCATAAAGGGATTGGAGTGTGCCGAGTACCAGGAGTGCATTGAATGGCCGCCCTCGTGGGCAAGGGTGAACACGTCGCGGATACTGTCTTCTTTATAGTTCATTAAAATATAGGGGTCGCCGGTAAAACTTCCCGCGGAAAATGCGCCGGAACGCTTGCCCTTATTCTCATAACGGTCAGCCCATCTGCCCAAAAGCCCCGTGCGCAGCGTGGCGACATATTCATCGCCTAACGGCGCAAGCGCCGCGGAAACCAGATTAACCGCTTCGTTCCAGCTTGTTTTTGTTTTGACGGATTGCACCAGCGGCGCGTATACGTCGTAGTGCCGCAGATCGGGCAGCTTGAGCGCCCGCTTGCGTAATTTATAATAGCGGTGCAGCGCGTCAAGATTTTCGCCCACTGTGGCGACCAGGTTGTCATACACCGCCTCGCTGACATTATCGGGGAATAGCGCCGCCGCCCGCGCCGAACTATAGCCCCGTATCCGCGCTTTGATGACATTCTGTTTGACCGAACCGGAATAGAGGCTTGCCAATGTGGTTTTATGGGATTCAAAACAATGATAAAACCCTTCATAGGCGCGGCGGCGTAAATCGCGGTCAGAGTTTTCCATAAACACCGACCAGGTTGATTGGGAAAGGGGACGCTTTCCTTCGGGGGTGTCAATCGCGCCGAAATCAAAATCAACATTGGTCAATACCGAAAAAGCGTCGCCCGGCGTCCCCTCCCCTTCGGCATGGAGGGCAATGATCCGCTCTTCCTTATCGCTTAAAATATGGGGACGGTAACGCAGAGTCCGCTGCACATAAATACGGTAATCGGCGATGCGGTGGTGGGCAAGAAATTGTTCCATATCCTGTTCGGGAATGGCAAGAATCTCCGGCCCTTCCCACGCGCCGGCAGTCTGCGCCTTTGCCGCCGCCATCGTGATTTTTCCGCACATGGTTCTCGCCGCGCCGGAACCCTCGTCTTCGGTCTGCCTGAGGTCGGCATAGTAATACAAACGCTCGCCGAGTATGCCCAAGTCCCGGCTAAAGTCCAGATAACCGGCAAGGTTTTCGGCGGAGCGGGCCAGTGTTCCCTGAAAAGCCGGAATCTTTTCGGCCATTTTTTCATAAACGGCAAGCGCCTCATTCCATGCCGCGTCATTGGCAAATAATTTTGAAAGATCCCAGGTATCCGCCAGCGCAATTTCCTGGCGGGCGGGAATACGAATTGCTTCACTCATGGTTCACTATTGAAGAAAGTGGGTGTTGATGTCAAGAGTGAAATTGACCTCATTCAAACCACAGGGTATTATACCGCAATTACTTCCGCAATATCAAAACAATAATCGCCGAGTCTTTCGATGCGGCGAACCAAATCAATAAACATCAATTCTGTTTTAACATTCTCACCGGCTTCAATACGTTTGCGTCCAAGTTTTTGGAGTTTTTTGCGGGAACTGCTGATATCGGCTTTTAACTTCACGGTATGGACGGCTGATACTATCTTTGAGCCGTGCATCGACTGTTCCTTCAACATGCCCAGAAAACCTTCAATTTGATTCACATAAGGAATAAGATCATCCATTTCCTCGTTTTTAAAAGTGTAATCCTTCCGCACGCTTTTTTCCAACAAGCGGCTGATGCTGTAACATTCATCGCTCATTTCTTCGATATAGCCAATAACCCGCAGCAACCGGGAAACCCGGTATTCGGAACGGGGGTTAATCTGTTCGTGGGAACATTCAATCAAAAAGCTGCTGAGCGATTCCCTCATCTCATCGGCGTATTCTTCTTTTTGTTTTAATTCTTCGCAGAGCCGGGTAACGGCGTCATTTTTATCGCCTGTTTCACGCAGACTGCGCAGCACGGCGCTGAAGCGGGCATACATGGAGGAAGCAACGCCCGCCATGTCGTAAATTTCTTTTTCGGCGCGCAATATATTCAGTTCCGGGGTGTCGGTAATGGCGCTGGTAATGTAGGTAAATTTGTAATGCCCACCTTCCTCTTTTGATGTATCTTCACGAATAATAAGCGAAACCAATTTTGCGTAAAGATTTACAAAGGGCAGGAAAGCAATGGTATTTGTTACATTAAAAACGGTATGCAGCATGGCAAGATGCATTGTTATCGCGGGATCATAGGCCAAAGGATTTCCCGGCGTTAAAATATGAACCAGCGCAAGCAGCGGTTTGAGCAAAGGCAGCGCCCAGAGAGTTCCCACTACATTGAACAATACATGAACAAGGGCAGTTCGTTTTGCCGCGGTTTTGGCGCCAATGGCGGCCAGCGCCGCGTCAATAGTAGTGCCGATGTTGGCGCCCAAAATCATTCCCGCCGCCATTTCGTAACCCACTACTCCGTTATACGCCATTGTTAAAACTATCGCGGTCGAGGCGCTTGATGAATGAATAAGCAAAGTTATTACCAGCCCCGCGCCCGCGCCAATCACCGTAGATAAAAACCCCAAATGCGACAGCGTTGCCAAGGCGTTAAAATTATAATAATCGCCGGCGGACGACATTGTTTGGGTAAGGTACTCAAGCCCCATGAACAGAAAACCAAATCCCAGCAGTAAATCGCCCAGACTTTTATATTTCCATTTTATAACGCTCAGGATAAATCCGACGCCAATCGCCGGCAAAGCCATATTGGAAATATTAATCGAAAACCCCAGCAGGGACACAATCCAGGCGGTAACCGTCGTGCCGATATTCGCCCCCATAATCACGCCAATTGATTGTGTCAGGGTAAGCAGCCCCGCGTTGACAAACGCCACTACCATAACCGTAGTGGCCGATGATGACTGAATAACGGAAGTAACAACAAAACCGGTCAATACTCCGACAAAACGGTTGCCGGTCATAAAATTCAGCGCTTTTTTCATCCGGTCGCCGGCGCTCTGTTGTATCCCGTCGCTCATCACCTTCATTCCGAAGAGGAACAGGCACAAACCGCCGGTCATGCGCAGTAACAACGATATGACAGTCATAAATGTATGGTATCGGCGGATTTGTAAAATTTCAAGATGTGCGGAAAGGTGACCGACATCGATTCGAAAAGTTTTGTTTTTATTCGTAACGGGTCACGATTTACAAATCATAAACCTCATGCAAAAACAACGCCGCGGCTTGGGACACATTCAGGCTTTCGATATTGCCCGTTCCCGGAACGCGCAGCAAATACGTGCAGTTGTCTTTAACATCTTGCGGCAAGCCGTTTTCTTCGTTACCCAGCGTCAGGGCGATGCCGGGTCTTCCGGTACCGGAACGCGTCTGCCAGTCTTTTACCATGCCGGAAAGGTCTCCAATACGCCGCCGCGCACGGGTATCCGTGCCGATAACCAGAATTTTCTGCGCCGCGTCTTGCAAAAATGCGGCAGTATTTCCGATTTTTCGCACGGTGATATGCTCCATGCCGCCTTCGGCGATACGGTAGGCGCTGGTACTCAGCCGCGCCTCAGTGTCATGTTCATTTACCACGATAAAGTGGGCGTCAAAAAAAGCCGCAACCCGGGCAATGGCCCCCAAATTATGATCGTTTCCCACCTCGTGAAGCACCAGTCCCGTTTTGCCTTCCTGCGCCCACAAATCCAGGTCTTCTCTGGTCAGCGGCTCAATTACCGGCTCTTCTATCATCATCACCACGCCCTGATGATGAACGCTTTTGCATAAACGCTCCAGTTCTTCGTCTTCGCATATTTTGTAGGGGCGTTTGCGCTCGGCAAGTTTTTTGCAGACTTTGGTAAACAGGCTGAAGCGGTCTTGCCGCAAAAAAAGGCGGTTGATGGTTTCAGGGTGATATTCCGCCAGGGCCAGGGCCGCTTTAAGGCCGCAAACCGCAAGTTCATCGGTCAGCTTGTTGCGCATGACTCACTATAGCCGATATACTTAATTGTTGCAAATATGAGTATTACCACCAAAACCGGCGATGACGGATACACGGACATTATCAGGGGAAAACGCCTTCCCAAAAATCACCCCATACTGGAATGTCTGGGAACCATTGACGAGCTTAACGCTTTTCTCGGCGACGCAAAGGCCGCGTTAGGCGACAATCCCGCTGCGGAGATTATCGAAAAAATTCAAAAAAATCTTTTTACGCTGATGGGCGTTATTGCCGGTATGCCTGTTCCCGCGGGGGGCATGGGCGAGGAGTATCTGGTCAATTTGATTGAGAAACTGGAATCGGAACTGCCCCCCTTTGCCTCGTTTGTCGTTCCCGGAGCAAACCCCGCTTCGGCAAAGCTCCATGTTGCGCGTACCGTATGCCGTCGCGTTGAACGGCGAATGATAGGCCTGGGTTTTGATACAGAAACCGAAGCGGCTATAGTGCCGTACATAAACCGCCTTTCAGACCTGTTGTTTTTATTGGCTCAGAAAGAGGCTTTTTCAAAATTATAGCAATAACAGAAATGTCGAACCATCGTACCGTCTGAATAACTTCAGTTATGTATCATTGATAGTTATGTGCAAGTTTTTTGAATATAGTGTAAAAAATAATATACATAAAATAAGAAGCGTTAAAAAATCTTCATAGGCTATTTGACATTATTTTATAATTAAACTATATGTATTAATATAAGACTTTTTTGGAGAAAAAATGAGAAGAAAAGATAAAGAAATAATAGACGCAAATGATAAAATTGCAATTATTTCAAAATGTAAAGTATGTAGACTTGGATTATCTGAAAATAATTATCCATACATAATACCTATGAATTATGGATATACATATATAAATGAAAAATTGACCCTATTTTT
>JAITCL010000162.1 GCA_031283105.1 Treponema sp.
TCATCTGGTTGTTTATAAAAAGTATTTCCCCTGTTTTGGGAACGTTAACAAAGATCATTGAGTCAAGGTTGTTCAGTATATTTTGCAGAATGGCGGTGGTTCTTGTTTTCTCTTCCGCGTCTCTTGCCTTTGCGTCAGACTTTTGTTTTTCCGCGATAATGCGAAGCAAGATGACAATGAGAATCAACGCCAGTACCGCCCCCAAAGCGCTAAGGATTAACCTTATATTTCTGAGTTCGGAGAAATACTCCTCTTTGGGCGTTACAATGACAATGTACCAGCCGTTTTCCATTTTCCTGATAGAAGCGATGGAAGGATCGCCTAAGTAGCTCACATACTCTAATTCGTAAAGGTCCTGCCCCGGGTTAAGCTCGGCTATCCGTCTGAGACTGCCGCTGTCCAGATTCTTAAATTTTGTACCATGAAGTTCTGGATCGACATGGGCGATGAATTCGATCTGTTCGTTTAATAATACCCCGAACCCCAATTTGCCCAGATTCGCCTTGACGATATATTCCCTAATCCGTTCAAGCTGTACGTCCAGAACAACCACGCCAAGCAGGTTTCCTTCATTGTCGAACAAAGCGCGCGCGTATGTAATGATGGTTTTGGATGTAAACATCTCGGTATGGGGCTGGAAAAATACTATATTGCCGCCCGCAGCAGCGGCTTCTATGTACCAGAAATCTTCATTGGGCTTATAACCTTCCGGCGGCGGACGATTCATGCCGTCCAGAAGCGCTCCCCCGTATACGTCAAAATAACCGAAAATACTGATAAAGCCCGACAGGTTTTGTTCACTGTGCAGTATATATCCGGTGATTTCATTCAGATAGATATGCACCTCTTCTTTGCCGGCTCCGCGCAGGATCATATTGCGTATACATTCGGATTGGTTGCCCAGTACCGTTCTTGGCTCCTTGAGGTCCGTTTTGATGCTGGTCTCCAGGGAGTCAAGCGCCTTACGCGCATTGTAGACCAATTGCTCGTTAACAATATTAACCATAAAGTAGGAGCTTAAAATAACCATGAGCGCAAATGCCGCCGCCACAGCCAGTACCGGGGCGTATGAAAAGCGCGTTACTTTGGTTTTTATCGTCTTAACAAAATTCTGTTTAGGCATAGTAAGGCATTATACCACTTTATTAAAAAATTGTGGGGCAAACGGGAACGGAGAATTATCCTTTTTTTTCTTTACTTTTCCGCCTTTTTAATCTACAGTAAGGTCAGGAGCAATAATGTCCGATCCGGCGATAGCATACGAAGAAGAGCGTAGATGGACTTACGCTGATTATAAGGAATGGGAACTTGATCCCGATGAGCGGTTTGAGTTGATTGACGGCATTGCCTATGCCATGTCAGCGCCTAGTACTGAACATCAGCGGATAAGCATGATTCTGTCCGCCGTATTGTTTAATTATTTTCAGGATAAACCGTGCCGCCCGTTTGCCGCGCCCTTTGATGTCCGGCTGTTTTATGAAGAAGACGAAAGCGATGATACCGTTGTCCAGCCGGATTTGGTCGTTGTCTGCGACCATGCAAAATTGGGAAAAGAGGGCTGCGAGGGCGCACCGGATTTGGTGATAGAGATACTTTCCCCTTCCAATACCGCCATTGAAATGCACCGCAAGCTGGGCCTGTATCAGGATGCCGGAGTGCGGGAATACTGGGTTATTGACCCCGATCAAAAACTCATTGAAATATACCGCCTGATTAATGACCAATACGAGCCGTATATGCTGCGGCTGGGCGATACGGTGCAGTCGGCGCTGTTTCCCGGTCTTGCAATTCCGGTAAAAACTATTTTCGATCAAACTTAAAAGGAGTAATCATTAACACTTCGTGTTAATGTTCGGTTGGACGCAAGCGGCGTAAACGCCGCTTTATATAAAGGAGTAAACATGGAAGCCCTGAAAAAAAATCCCTCGTGGAAAGGCCGGCGCGGGCCGGTGGTGTTGGTTATTATGGACGGCGTTGGCTACGGCAAGTACAAGGAGGGCGATGCGGTTGCCGATTCAAAAATGTACAACCTGACGGCGCTCGCGGCAAAATGCCCCCACACCAAACTCAAGGCGCACGGAACCGCCGTAGGGCTGCCCTCCGATGAAGATATGGGCAACAGCGAGGTTGGCCATAACGCGATGGGCTGCGGACGGGTGTTTAATCAGGGGGCGGCGCTGGTGTCCAAATCCCTTGAAACGGGAGCGATGTTTGAAGGCACGGCATGGAAAGAAATTACCGCCAATGTAAAAAACGGTGCCGGATGCACTCCTACCCTGCACTTTTTGGGGCTTTTTTCTGACGGCAACGTACACAGCCACATGGATCACCTTAAGGCAATGATCCGGCAGGCGAAAAAAGAAGGGGTTAAACGTGTGCGTATTCACACGCTGTTTGACGGGCGCGATGTCGGCGAAACCAGCGCCCTGGAATATGTTGACCCCTTTGAGGCATTTTTAAAAGAACTCAGCGCCGGTGATTTTGACGCGAAAATCGGTTCGGGCGGCGGGCGTATGTGGATCACCATGGATCGCTACGGCGCCGACTGGTCAATGGTTGACCGGGGCTGGCAATGCCACGTGCTGGGAACGGCGCGGCAGTTTGCCTCGGCGCGTGAAGCGGTGGAAACCTACCGCAAGGAAATTCCCGGTATCATCGATCAGGACTTAAAAGAATTTGTCATCGCCGAAAATGGCAAACCAATCGGCACTATTGAAGACGGCGACTCGGTGGTGTACTTTAACTTCCGGGGAGACCGCGCTCTGGAAATAACCGCCGCCTTTGAAGAAAATAATTTTACCAAATTTGACCGCAAGCGCCGCCCGAAAATTTGTTACGCGGGCATGATGGAATACGACGGCGATCTGCACGTTCCCAGCCGCTACCTGGTCAGCCCACCTTCAATCGACCGTACTATGGGCGAGTATCTCGCCGCCACCAGCGTACGGACGCTGGCAATTTCCGAGACTCAAAAGTACGGCCATGTCACCTACTTTTTCAACGGCAACCGCACCGGCAAATTTAATGACAAGCTGGAAAATTATGTTGAAATAAAAAGCGATGTGATTCCCTTTGAACAGCGCCCCTGGATGAAATGCGCGGAAATTACCGATCAGGTTATCCAGGCTATTGACAGCGGCAAATACGATTTTATCCGGCTCAACTATCCCAACGGCGACATGGTGGGACATACCGGCATTTATCAGGCGGTGGTGTGTTCCATGGAAGGCATGGACATTCAGCTTGGCAGGCTCGTCAAAGCGGTTGATGAAGCCGGCGCGGTGATGGTCATTACCGCCGACCACGGCAACAGCGACGATATGTTCGAGCATGACAAAAAAACCGGTGCGGTTTCCCTGAAACCGGACGGCACGCCCAAAGCCAAAACCAGCCACAGCCTTAACCCCGTGCCCTGCATTATTTACGATCCCGCATATAATGGCGATTATTCTAACGAACCGAAAGAAACGTGCCTTAACGAAGGATTGGGCATCAGCTCGATTGCCGCAACCTGTATGCAGTTGTTAGGCTACATTCCGCCGGAGGATTACGACAAGTCCGTGCTGAAATAGGGACAGAATTACTACCGTCTGCCGTTTTTTCTTGCCTTTTGTACAGGGATTTACTATATTTTTTATAGGAAGTTGTTCAGAAACTGAAGTTTCCGAACAACTTTATGGTAATGGGAGGCTCATTATGGCAGAAACAGCAGCTACTCCGGTAATTCCCGATTATCCGCGCGGCATAACCTTTGAGATGGTATGGGCGGGGTTCATGGAAGATCGGGAGCGTCAAAAACAACTGGACGAACGGCTCGCAAAAACTGAAAGAATCGTACGCAGAAACAGCAAGCAGATGGGCGATTTACACCGCCGATTCGGCCAGCTTGCCGAACATTTGGTCGCCCCCGGTATCAATAAGCGCTTCAATGAACTGGGGTATCATTTTGGAGGCGTCGCGCCCGGAGGTTACCGGATACATGACAAAGAAGGAAAGGTAAGAACGGAAATAGACATATTACTGGAAAACGGCGACACCGTTATGGCGGTTGAAGTAAAGACAAGGCCGGTAGTGAATGATATAGAACACCATATCAAACGGCTGGAAATACTGCGCGACCACCGGAACACAATAAACGACAAACGAAAAATAATGGGCGCGATTGCGGGCGCGGTATTTGGTACAGAAGAAAAAAAGGCGACTGTTGCGGCGGGCCTGTATGTGCTGGAACAATCGGGCGATACCATGAAGATGGACATACCGCAGGATTTTATTCCCCGTGAATGGTAAATAGTCTACACATCAAAGCCCTGCGAGAGCGCGTGTGAAAGTTTCAGCTTGATAAAATTATTTTCCTTTTTAAGTTTGGCGATTTCAATCTGCTGCGATTTTACCGTTTCAATCAGATCGCCCTGGCTGAGCGCGCCGGAATGAAGCAGCTCGCCGACATAGTCATTCCTGTTTTCAAAATCGGTTTCCGCTTCGATTTCCGCTTCCTGAAAACTTTCTTCAATTTGCTGGTCATCGGGCAGAACAGAATCATCTTCGCCCTGCATGATTTTTTCGGCAATGCGGTATATTGCCTGGGAAAGTATCGACTGGGGCTTGTACAGGGTAATGGGCAGCCGCGAGGAAAGCGCCGTGTCCTGCATGGTGTCGCGGTACATTACCCCCAGGTGCTCAATTTTAAGGTCAAGGTATTCTTCACAGGAACGGCGTATCTTCATGGCGACATCGGCATCTTTGGGATCGTCCACCATGTTCATAATGAGCCGCGGGCACATCTTCTCAAGCCGTGAGCTGAAAGCGTTATACGAAGTTTTGTCAATGCGTTTTATCCCCGGCAGTAAATTGGGGATATAAAGTTTTTGCGGGTCGGCGCCGTCCACGCGCAATTTTTCAAGGTATGCCCGCGCACGGGAATTTTTTGAAAACGAGGTAAACATAAGGCGGAAGACGGTATTTTTAAGAAAGACATACGCGTTCAGTACGGCGGTTACCGCGGGAGCGGACACCACAATGCCCTGCCCCGAAAGGAGAAAAAAATCAAGAATTGATTGATGGGTTCCCGCGCCCAAATCGAGTATGAGAATGTCGGTATTGTCCTGGAGGGCTATGAGTTGTTTTACCAGAGATTTAAGCTGGGTGGCTTTCAGATTGGCGAGTCCGGGAATCTCCGTGTCGCCGGGAATAAAGCGAAGTCCTTTTACATCGGTCTCCGTTATCACTTCTTCAAAACTTCCCCTGGTATTGTTGAGGAAAGTCCCAATTCCCTTTTTGGGCGCACGATGCCCCAGCACCAGATGCAGATTCGACGCGCCCAAGTCAAGATCCGCAACCACCACTTTTTGCCCGACTTGGGCAAAAGCCACGCCCAAATTGGCGGCAACCAGCGATTTACCTACCCCGCCTTTGCCGCTTGCTACCGGAATTATACGCATTATGTACCCCTCATCATTTTACCAACCAGCCATACCGAGAGCATATCCCCCAGTATCAGGAAAAAAACTATACCCGGCACGATGAACAACGCCGCGCCAAAAAAAAGCATTTCCCTTATCATATAACTTTTGAGCAAAAAAAGCCAGAACATGGAGGTTATGACGCTGAGGCCCTTGCCCGCCAGATACAGCGGGCCGTAGACCCCGTAACGGGACATATTCAGCCGCCAAAACAGGGCAATCAGCAGAAACATCGCCCCCGGCGTAATCAGCGCAAGCCAGGGGAAAGGCGCGGCTCCTTCGGGCTGCAACAGCATAAAAGCCCCCACCAAAAAGGCAAGCCGCATACACTCATATACGCACAGGGCAGTTCGCAGGGGCCGGGATGCTTCCATATTATAGAAAATAAGGCGGTATTGAAGAATAATCAAGGGGTTGACGGGCGATTGATACCGATACGAAAGGTTTTGGTTTCATTTGAAAGAAGGGGGTGCGAAAACCACAGCCGGAGGGGGCGGTCGGGTAGCGGAAACATTTGGAAGCCCGCGGCGCACTCGGCTGGATAAATCCAACCGGCATCTGTGTATGCGGTAAATATTATTGTGCGCCGGAACCTGTTGCATTTATTCGGTCAACGCCCTTTGACAGGGCGCTGGTAGTGTGTTCCCCCGCCGGAGAGACCGGCCCGGAAAAAGCACGCGAACCGGTGAGCGTGTGGATGAGTAAAGGTAACACGGCCTAAGCCCAGAAATTGCTTTAGGCTACGCAGTAAATGTAATCAGGCTGGCGGGTAACAGTAACGTAATGGGCTCCAGAAAAAGCCCAGCACCTACACACCACCATTTTTCAAAGAACGATTCGTTTGGTGATGTAGGTGCTGGGAGGCTCCGTAGGCGGATTCCACAAGCGTTTCCGCTCGCCCGTAGCGCACCCTCTGGCTGGGATTTCTGTAACGGTAACTATCAAAAAAAATAAAAAAACTTTCAAAACCACTAATGCTTTTTACCACTTCTCACCCTATATAATGTATGAAGAAATTAAAAAAGCTGCTTGAGCAACCATTGCTCCGGCAGCGTCACAAC
>JAITCL010000047.1 GCA_031283105.1 Treponema sp.
TATTATCTATTTCAATACAGTTATCATTTAACAAAACTAAATTATGAGTTTTTTGTGGAATAATGTCGTTGTATGTTAAATAACATTTTAAATATTTTTCTGTTGCTTGGGCGCATAAATAGCAAATAACTTCCATATGTTTTTTAAATGATTCATTCAATATCTTTGCCGAATCAAAATCATCATCAGCTATTATCATCCATTCTTTGACATCGCTAATGTTCATATAACACTTTACCTTTTTGACAAATTGTTTTTTCAAAAATGTTCTCTGTTTTTCTTTTATTAAATATGGTTTCATTATTCAAGAATAAATCAATAAAATAAATTTTTTTATAACTCAAATCAACAACAATTTTTGCATATATTTCGGTTAAATTACTTGTTTCATCAGGTGTTACAATATAAATATCAATATCGCTTTTGTCAGAAGGTATTCCGTATGCATAAGATCCAAACAAATATATATACCGCGCGGGTACGAACTTGAGGATAGATTCTTTAATATCTTCTATTTTTTCAACTAAATTTTCCATATATTATATAATATTATATTTATTCATTTTTTTTGTCAAGTATGTTATTCAGGCCGCCAGCGGTGACAGGCGCCATATGCGTTTAACTTCGTGCCTACCTCTTACCGCCCTGCCTTTTTTTCAAAGTGGGAGAATTCCATACTGAAACCGGCGCGTCCCTGGCTGACGCTGCGCAGGGCGGTCATAAAGCCGAACATCTGCGCCATAGGCGCATGGGCTTTGATTTCGTCCGTTTCGGCTTTTGCGCTCATGTTGAGAACCTGACCGCCCCGCTGGGTGACCAGGCTCATTACCTCGCCGACAAATTCATGGGGACTGAGAAGGTCAACCGCCATGATCGGTTCAAGCAGTACCGGGTCGGCGTTGCGGCAGGCTTCGTCAAATGCCATGCTGGCGCAGGCTTCAAAGGCAAATTCCGTACCGGTCAGTTCCGAATAGCGGATAGCCGTTACCGTTGCGATAATGTCAATGCAGGGATAACCCATAACGATGCCGGAGCCGAATGCCCCGGTAATTCCCCGTTCCACGGCGGCAAAAATTTCTTCGGGAATCTGATTCTTTGTACTGCCCGTAACCTCGCACACATATTTATTACCCGTTCCGCGTTCCGCCGGTTCAACCCGCAGAGTTAAGCCTGCGGCGTTTTCCTTGCCGGCGACAACGCGGGAAAAATTTTCACTGCGTTCGGCAGCCTTGCTGATTGACTCACGGTAGGTAACCTGGGGCTTGCCCACTTTGGCGCTGAGGTTAAATTCTTTGAGTATGCGCGTTACCAGTACGTCAAGGTGCAATTCGCCCATGCCGGAAATAATAAGCTGCCCGGTTTCTTCATTTTCGCGGGTGGTAAATGTCGGGTCTTCTTTTGCAAGCACGGCAAGAATGTCTTTAAGTTTGTCCTGTTCGGAAATGGTTTTCGGTTCAATGGAAACAGAAATTACCGGTTCGGGGAACTGCATTTTTTCCAGCACCACCGGCCAGCCCTCGCTGCCAATGGTGTCGCCGGTTTGCGCCAGCTTCATTCCGATAAACACGCCAATGTCCCCGGCGTTCAATTCGTCCATCGGCTCGCTCTTGTTGGAATGCATACGCAAAATGCGGTTGACCCGTTCCCGCTTTTTTTTGCCAATGTTGAACACCGCGCTGCCCGGCTTGAGCGAACCGGAGTACATCCGCACATAGCAGAGGCTCCCCGCCTCGCGGTCATTTTGAATCTTGAATACCAGACCCAAAGGCTGGTCTTTGGGGTCGCAGGGTATGCTGATGTCCGTTTCTTTTTTCAGGTGGTGGCCTATGGCGGGCGGCACTTCATCAGGGGCGGGGAGGTAATCGACAATGGTATCTATCAGGGGTTGAACGCCCATGTTGCGGCGGGAAGCGCCGGCAAGCATGGGGAGTATTTGGCGTTTCAACACCGCTTTACGCAATTCGGCGCGGATAAGAACGGCGTCCAGTTCTTCGCCCGCGAGATACTTTTCGGTAACGGCATCGGAAACGGCGGAAAGGGCGTCAATAAGTTTTTCCCGCCATTCCTTTGCCGCTTTTTCACGCCCGGCGGCAATCGGCATAACGGTTACATTTTCGCCGTCATTCCCTTCCCAATATATTTCCCGCATTTCAATTAAATCAATAACGCCTTCAAAAGAACTTTCTTTTATTATGGGAATTTGCACGGCAACGGTATTGGCACCCAGTTTTTTTTTCACATCTTCAAGAACAAAATAAAAATCAGCGCCCGCGCGGTCCATTTTATTCACATAACCCACGCAGGGAACATGGTAACGCTGCGCCTGCCGCCATACCGTTTCGGTCTGCGGCTCCACTCCGTGTACTGCGTCAAATATGGCGATTGCCCCGTCCAGCGCCCGCAGGGAACGTTCCACCTCGGCGGTAAAATCAACATGGCCCGGCGTATCAATAATGTTAATCTGATGATCCTTCCAGTACGTGGTAGTCGCCGCGCTTTGAATAGTGATTCCCCGCTGCTGCTCCTGCTCCATCCAGCCCATAATCGCCTCGCCGTCATCAACTTCGCCGATGCGGTGGCTTTTGCCGGTGTAAAAGAGAATACGCTCGGTGGTGGTGGTTTTACCGGCGTCTATGTGGGCCATAATGCCGATATTCCGCATGGTTCGCAGCATATTTCATTTTACCTGAATTCGGCGCAGAAAAGCAACGCGGGGCATTGGCAAATTATACCGATGAGTATAAAATAATACCTGTATAACGGAATTGTTATAGGCTGGGGGGGCCGTTAAATGAAAAAAATGTTCGGAAGATTTTCAGGCAGAGCGGTTGTTTCATTTTTGGTATCGTTAATATTCTGCGGCACTTTAATCAGCGCGGTAATTTTCAACAGGGCACATATTGAAAAACTGGAAATAGAGCAAACCATACTGGAAAAAAGCGTCCGAATCAATGAAGTTATTTCCAAACTGCTGTATAAAACACAGGCGCTTTCGGTCATTGTAATACAGGGAAACGGCGATGTACATAACTTTGATCAAATAGCGTCAACTATAGTCGCAGATGATGCGGTAATATTAAACGTCCTTTTAGCGCCTAACGGAATAGTTTCAAAAGTTTATCCTTTGAACGGCAACGAATCGGTTATAGGCTGGAATTTTTTCGGTGAAGGGGAGGGGAATATTGAAGCGCAGGCCGCGCGAGATTCCGGCGGTCTTGTTGTGGGTGGCCCTTTCAACGTAGTTCAGGGCGGACAGGCGCTGGTCGGCAGATTGCCCGTGTATATTGATACCCCGGACGAAACGGGCAATTTTTGGGGGCTTGTTTCCGTAACGCTGAAATTTCCGCAGATTTTGGAAGATGTGGGACTTGAAATCTTTCACGCCCACGGTTTGGCCTATGAATTATGGCGGATAAACCCGGATACCAATGAAGAACAGGTAATAGCATATAATGATGAACACACCAGGCGAAAATCCCATTTTTTTGAAAGAGAAATACATATTATTAACGCGGTATGGTTCCTGAAAGTATGGCCTGCTTATACATGGTACAGCCGCATGGAAAGCTGGATATTTGTGGTGATAGGTTTCTTTATTTGTTTTCTCGTTTTATTTGTTGTACAAAATAATTTTGAATTACGGCAAATGAAAACCATTTTTGAGCAAATGGCCAAAATTGATCCGGTAACCGGTATTTACAACAGACGGTATCTGGACGAAAATATAAAACGCTTCATTATCTCCTTGTCCCGTTCAAATGGTACGCTCAGCCTGTTAATGGTTGATGTTGATTTTTTCAAAAACTACAATGACGCCTACGGTCACAGCAAGGGTGATATTTGCCTGAAAACCATTGCGGAAGTTCTTGGCGTAAATTTATTAAGGACGGATGATTTTGTCGCCCGGTACGGCGGCGAAGAATTTGTTGTTGTCCTGCCGAATACCAGTGAAAGGGGAGCGCGTATGGTTGCGGACAGGCTGCTTGAAAGTATTCGAAAACGCGGTATACCGCATGAAGCAAGCAGTGTGGCGGAATATGTTACCATTTCCATCGGAGTCACCACCGGCGCGGTACTGCATACCTACAGCGGGGATAATTATATTCAGCGGGCGGACAAAGCAATGTATATGTCCAAACAAAACGGACGCAATATGTATACTTTTTTACAGTTGCTTTAAGCCCCTGATTTTCCGGCGGCGTTTTGAAATTCCAGCCCGTCGCCAAACACCGAGATGTCAGCCGTAACGGTATCACCTTCGCGGATTTGCCCGGCAATAACGAGTTTTGCCAGCGGGTTTTCAAGATCGGCCTGAATGCAGCGTTTAAGGGGTCGCGCCCCAAACTGGGGATCATAGCCCCGGTCGGCAAGTAATTCCTTTGCCGTGTCAGTTAGCTGTAAATTTATTTTCCGCTCGGCCAAACGCGCGGTCAGGCGGGCAAGCTGAATGTCCACAATTTTGCCGATTTCGTCTTTGCCCAGCCGGTTAAAGATTACCGTTTCGTCAATGCGGTTCAAAAATTCCGGCCTAAAGCTCTGTTTCAATAATTCGTCCAGGGTATTTTTGACGGCTTCGGCATTACTCGCTTCAAGAATTAAATCAGAACCGAGGTTGCTGGTCATAATGACAATGACATTCTTAAAATCCACCACGCGGCCCTGACCGTCGGTAAGGCGGCCGTCATCAAGAATCTGTAAAAAAACATTAAACACTTCCGGGTGGGCTTTTTCAATTTCGTCAAACAGTATCACGCTGTAGGGGCGGCGGCGCACCGCCTCGGTAAGCTGGCCGCCCTGTTCGTAGCCCACATAACCCGGCGGTGCGCCAATCAACCGGCTTACCGAATGTTTTTCCCCGTATTCGCTCATGTCGATTCGGGTAAGGGCCTTTTCGTCATTGAACAGAAAATCCGCCAGGGTTTTCGCCAGTTCGGTTTTGCCTACGCCGGTCGGCCCCAAAAAGAGGAAACTGCCCAAAGGCCGCGCCGCATCGGAAAGGCCGGCCTTGTTCCGCCGTATCGCGTCAGCAACCGCCGCGAGGGCCTGGTCTTGCCCCACCACCCGCTGTTCAAGCACTTGTTCCAAATCAAGGTATTTCTGCATTTCGCCGGTCAGCATTTTTGAAACGGGAATCCCCGTCCAGATTGACACCACGCCGGCAATGTCCTCCTCGCTGACCTCCTCGCGCAGCAGGGCCGGCGCTCCTTTTCCGGCGGCGCTTTGCCGCTTTTCTTCCATTTGGCCGGAAAGGGCGGCAAGTTGTTTCTGGGCTTCGGGAATTTTTCCGTGTTTTACTTCGGCGGCTTTGGAAAGATTGCCCTCGCGCTCGTAGCGGGTTTCTTCTCGTTTAAGGTCTTCAATCCGCTGCTTCAGTCCGCGGATACCCTGAATGTCTTTTTTTTCATCTTCCCAGCGGGTCTTCATCGCATCGCGTTCCGCGCTCAGATCGGTGATTTCCTTTTCCAGTTTGGCAAGACGGTCTTTTGAAGCGGCGTCTTCTTCGCGGGAGAGCGCCTGCTTTTCAATGGACAACTGTAAAAGCCGGCGTTCAAGTTTATCCAGTTCCGTGGGGCGGCTGTCCAATTCTATTTTTAGGCGGCTTGCCGCCTCATCAACCAGATCAATGGCCTTGTCCGGCAAAAAACGGCTGGTAATGTAGCGGTTGGACAATGTTGCCGCCGCCACCAGCGCCTCGTCTTTTATCCGCACACCGTGATGAACCTCATACCGCTCTTTTAAGCCGCGCAAAATCGCAATGGTATCCTCCACCGAAGGTTCGGCGGTATACACCTGCTGAAAACGGCGTTCCAGAGCGGCGTCTTTTTCGATATACTTGCGGTACTCGTCCAGAGTAGTCGCCCCTATGCAGCGCAACTCGCCCCGCGCCAGCGCCGGTTTGAGCAGGTTTGAAGCGTCAGTCGCGCCCTCGGCTGCCCCGGCCCCAACCAGAGTATGCAATTCATCAATAAACAGAATTATCTTCCCGTCGGCGGTCTGCACCTCGCGGATCAGCGCTTTCAGGCGTTCCTCAAATTCGCCGCGAAATTTCGCCCCGGCAACCAACTCCCCCAAATCAAGAGCAAGGAGTTTTTTGTCTTTCAGCCCTTCGGGTACATCACCGGCAACGATACGCCGCGCAAGACCCTCGGCAATCGCCGTCTTGCCGACACCCGGCTCGCCTATCAGAATGGGATTGTTTTTGGTGCGGCGTGACAAGACCTGCATACAGCGGCGGATTTCTTCATCGCGCCCAATCACCGGATCGATTTTTTCCTGCCGCGCCAAAGCGGTCAGGTCGCGGCAATAGCGATCCAGAGTTTGATATTTTTCTTCGTGATCCATATATATAAGATACGCAAAGGCGGGAGAATCGGCAAGTTAAATTGAGAAAATGAATGAGGCCAGAAACTTCTCGCGGTTGCATGAACATCAGCCTAAAGGCACTGGATACCTTATGAGATGTTGACCCTTCATACAACCGCGAAAATCAAACCTACTGTTTAAGTACAGAAACAACCCGTTCAAGTACTTTCTTGCGATCAAGAGGTTTTACAATGTAGCTCTTTGCGCCCATCAACAGGCATTTTTTAACTACATCTTCCTTACCCAGGGCGCTGACCATAATTATCCTTGCGTTTTTGTCAAACTCAAGGATTTTTTCAAGCGCGGAAACACCATCCATAACCGGCATGGTAATGTCCAGGGTAACCAGATCGACGTTTGGGTGCAACTCTTTGTATTTTTCAAGTCCTTGCGCCCCGTCGGCGGCAGTCGCCGCAACGTCAAAACCTTCGGAAGTGAAAATTTGACCAAGTTGCTTTGCAATAAACATGGAATCGTCAACCACGAGAACCCGGTACGGAGTACCCTCCGGTTTAAGCCCTTCGGCTGTTTTCTCGTTAATGTTCGGCATATCACTCTTTGCTATCATGCGGACACTCCTCTCCTCTATAATAGTATACTGTATGCTATAACGAAAAATAAGTCAAGTGGGGGAATAGACTATTGGAAAAAAATAAAAAGCCCTTTTTGCTGGCGCCGATGGCCGAATTAAGCCACCGGGCTTTGCGCGAGTTAATAGAGGGTTTTGGGGGCTGTGACGAGTATTTTACCGAAATGATAAGCGCCCCCGCCCTGCTGGGAGGGGGGCCCTTTGAACGCTGGTATATTGACGGCGGCCCCCGGCCTGAAAAAGTGGTTTTTCAGCTTGTTGGGGCCGATATTGGGCAGATAAGCAAGGCCGCCGCCCTGCTGGATCGGCTGGAATCCAGGGGAATCGACCTCAATATGGGCTGTTGCGCCCCCTTAATCCGCAAAACAGGGGCTGGAATCGCCTGGATGGCATCGGTTGATAGGGCCGGTGAACTGGTAAAAGAGGTCAGGAAGGCGGTAAAACGGCGTTTGAGCGTTAAAATTCGCACCGGATTCAGCGATGACTTTGAATATTTGGTCAAATTTTGCCGCCGTTTGGAAGAAGAAGGGGCAGAATTGATTATTTTACACCCCCGAACCGCCAAAGAAAAACTGAAACGACGCGCCCGCTGGGACTACGTTGGCGCTTTGCGGCAGGAGTTACGGATTCCGGTAGCGGGAAACGGCGACATTGACAACACCGAAAATTTGAATAACCGGGCCGGCGGCCCCTGCGATGCCGTTATGGTAGGCCGGGCGGCAGTCCGCCAGCCCTGGATTTTCGCGGAAGCGCGGGGCACCCAATTAGTGCCTGACACCAATTCCCCCTCCGTGTTACTCCGTGTCCTCCGTGGTGAAAATTCTTCTCTCTTTTTTGACACCGGTTTGCGGTTTTTGGAACTTTTAGCCCGCTGGCAGCCGCCGGAATTCCATATTTCCCGCGCACGGCGTTTTTTTGGCTTTTTTTGCGACAACCTGAAATGGGGGAATTATGTTAAAAACCTGCTGGGCCGGGAGGAAACCCTTTCCGGCATGGAAAAGGCATGGCGGGGGTATTTTGGGGGAAACAGCGGCTAAATCTGTGAAAAATTGGCGATTCTGACATCTCCATCGGGAAACCGCGCAATAACTTCAAGTTCCCCGCCCATAGCTTCAACATGGCTCCGTAACGTGGAAATATACATATCTGTACGCTTTTCCATCTTTGCAATAGCCGGCTGCTGTATATGCAGGGCTTCGGCAAGCACCTTTTGGGAAAGACCTCGGGCATTGCGCAATTCATTCAACGGCATTTCGGCTAAAGCCTTTTTAACTTCTTCTGCTATTCTTGTTCTTCGTTCAGGGCTCATTCTTGCTTCAAGTTCCGAAAATTTTTTAGCCATGGTTTTCCTCCTGAATTTCTCTCAGATAATTGTCATAAATTGCATCCGCCAGCGGAACCATAACGTCATAAAACCTGTCATCTCCGGTCTTGTCTCCGCCAATGAGCAGAATTGCGGTGCGTCTTGGGTCAAAAGCATAAAATGTCCGTAATGGCCGTCCTTTGCATTGGCTCCGTAATTCCCGCATGGATTTATGTTTTGATTGTCTAACACCGGTACTGTATGGGAATTTCAGGGACGAGCCTTCACTCCGTAAAAGCCCGACCGTGAAAGCTACCGCATCTTGTTCCGCTTCGTTCAGCGTCTCCCACCATTCTTCAAACTCATTGGTGTACTCGACTTCCCACATGGCTTTATAGTATTCCATGCAAGGAATAATGTCAAGCCGGCAGTCTGTAACATCTAATACTATACATATTTATCCCGCACAGCCTCACTTATAGGGAAATCCCTATAAAAAGTGACAGACACCTTTTGCGATTATGGCTGGTCTGGGTGCGTAAACACGCCCTTTCGCCCCATGAACAAATGTGGCTCCCGCCCGCCGGTCTTGCTAACGCAAGCCCGCCTTTGCAGCATATTGTAGAATATACTGGGGCTAGGCCGTATTACCTTTGTCCACCAACACGGCTTTGCCGTGCATTATCGGGCCGGGTCGTTTTCCACCCCCAGACCCGCCAGCGGCGTATCGGTGTCAGTCACCACTTCCAAATCTCGGTAAGGAAATATTGATAGCTCTAATGGTTTGATTTACCGTTGCTTGTATATCTTGCAGCATTTTTTCAGTCAATCCGTGAACATTACTTGAAACAATATGTTCGGGTTTAAATAAATCGTAGGGATTAACCTTCAAACCCGCAGCAATTCCCGCCAGCGTTTCAGGGCTTGGCCATTTTTCTCCCCGCTCAATAGCCCCCAAAAAAGGCGGTGAAATTCCGGCCATTTCCGCCAGTTCTTCCTGCGAATAGCCACTAGTTTCCCTATACAGCCTGACATTGTGGCTTAAAAGGCGTTTTATGGTTTCTCCCATTTTCTTTTTGTGTGTCATGCTTACAAATAGTATTAAAATGGCTTGTTTTTTTATCTAATATCATATAGAATAGCTACTATCCTATAAGGATCTATATATCAATTACCGGGGAGTATAAAACAGTAATTGAATTCTAACCCTGCATTTCCATCGTCCTATGAATATATTCACTACACGGCGGCGGATATAGAAACGCTTGACCTCAACCGCACATACCTGCAAACCGCAGAAAATCTGTTATTCCATACACCCAACGGGCTATGGCTGTCAATTTGTGGAATAAATGACTGGGAAATTTATAGCCTTAATAATAACGATAACCTCGATAATCTAAAATATGAATTTCAAGTAAAACTCAAACCCCATGCACAAATCCTTATGTTGTATAATAACGTTGTTTTTGAAGACTTTGAAAAAACATACGCATACTATCCCAAAGGCATAGAAATGCACGATGAAGAATACACCCTCGACCTTTCAATTAAATGGCAAGATATTATAAATGATTATCAGGGTATAGCCCTGCCTAATATAATTCCCAAACTTTATAATATGGGATTGTGGTTTGATACATGGTGTTGTACTTCTGCCTGTATCTGGGATTTACAGGCAGTTGAAAAAGTAGAAAAATTAACATATATTTATAATGAATATATAGAAAATTAGGAATGAGAAATTAGGAGTTAGGAATAGGGGGCGCGGTAAGCAGGGCGGAGCTACTAAAATAGTTATTCCTAACTCCTCATTCCTACTTCCTCATTTGTTATTTGTTCCCTATTCCCTCTTCTTTGTGTCTTTGTGAGAAATATTGCGAGTCCCTACTTTTCCGTAACGCTAAAGCTGCCGTCCCAGTTGGCCTGCGGCGGATATTCCTGGAATTTGCGGCAGCGTTTGAAATACACATTGGAAGGCCCATCGTTGGGGAATGTCTTGAGAACCTGGGCAAACGCGCTTTCCGCGTCTTTCCAGTTGCGCTCCTCAAAAATATCCAGCGCCTTGTGAAAAAGATAAACCCGTTCAAACAAAGCGTCCGTAGCGTCAGCCTTGAGTTCCAGTACCTCATGGATACGCACCGCCTCGTTTATGCCGACAACCCTGACACGGTCAAGCCGCCGGGTAAGCATGCGTCCTTTGGTTTCCTGTACCGTAGAATCCGAGGCGAGAATCCATGTTCCGTATTGTTTGTTGACCCCTTCAAGCCGGGAAGCCAGATTGACCGCGTTGCTGATGATTGTGTAGTTCATCTTTTTTTGCGTTCCCATGTTTCCCACGACCATTTCGCCGGTGTTAACGCCGATGCGGGTCAACAGCGGCGACGGGCTTATGCCCTTTTCCAGAACATATTTGTTTACATCGCTTTCAATCCGTTTCATAATTATTGCCGCCGTACAGGCCCGCAGGGCGTGATCATCAAGTTCCAGCGGCGCGCCAAAGAAGGAAACAATAGAATCGCCCTGGTATTTGTCAATCGTTCCCTTTTCCTCCAGAATAATATCGCTCATGGTAGAAAGGTAATAATTGAGAAGGTCAACCAAATGGTTAGGCGTAAGTTTTTCCGCTATGCTGGTAAAACCTTTAATATCGGAAAACAAAGCGGTCATGTGCCGGTTTACCCCGCCAAGCTGCAAGCGGGCAGGATCGGATATTATTTCTTCTACCACGTCCTCTGACAAATAGGTGGAAAAAGCTGTACGCATATTGTTGTTGAAGTACTGAAGTTTGATATGGGCCTCTTCGATCTGCTTCGCTTTACTGCGGTACAACAGCGTATTCAAAATGCCGAAAAGCACCGAAACGGAAAGGGCGATAATCTGGAGTATCATCATGGTCAGTGAATATTTGCGCTGATCTAAAATAACTTTGTCGCTTATATCCACGTCCGCGACACAGTAGAAATTGCCGTCTTTATCATACACCGGAGCAAAACCCGCAAGAAGTCCGTTCCAGCTTTCGTTATAGCTTCCCAGGTCTGTCGCCGTTACATTTCCGGCAAGGGCGGCTCTGGCGATACCCTCAATCGGCAAAACAGTCCCCGGATCTACGATGGTTGCTTGATTAAAATCATTGTCAATAATATATTGAAAATTGTCTTTATCGTATTGCCGTAAATAGGAAACATACAGAACATTGTATTCTTTGGCAAACTGCTCCAGTCGTCTTTTTAACTCTTGGTAACTTTGTTTTCTTGAATCTTCCACAGTATGATAACGATCCAATTCTTCAACACTGACATATTGCGCCGCTGCCATTAAGTGATTCTGGGTTGATTCGGTAATCATCTCTTCATAATGGTTTATGTGAATATTCACGACTACCGAAACCAGCAGTACCATCAAAGCGGAAACAAAAGACGGAAAATATATTTATGTTTTAATTTCATATTGATTGCTGTTTAATAGTTTTATACTATTATAATTATCAATTTTGGAAAATTCATAATTCCAGAGAGAATATATATTATGTCTTTTTTCAAAGAAAAGAACATTGACTTTTTTTGATGAATGATATTGCCATTGTCTATATGGATAATATAACTGTCTAATAATTGTATTTTTCGTTTGTGAATTTTTCGCTTCTATCAATACAATTTGGGTTTTGCCTTCATAACCAGCATCTACTTCAGTCTGTACGCTTTCTACTGTAATTTTTTGATTAAATATTCCTGCCGTAAAATCAAATTTAGGCGTATATTTTCTGCCACGAATAGTAAGTACTAAACTTTGATCATT
>JAITCL010000050.1 GCA_031283105.1 Treponema sp.
GATTATATAATACCCAGCGATAATAATGATGCGTTAACGAAACTGGTATACGATGCATGCGGCAATCATGGCATTGTATGTGATAATGAAGCGTTGTTTAAATATATGCGGACATTTGATGAGAAAAAAGGGGGCCAGTTGGAGTTAAGCGCCATTTTTTCTGAATGATTGAATTGGTTAATAGTATTTTTAGTGGTCAGATTAATTTAAACCTGGCACGACGATCATTTCACCGCGGCGCAGAGAACGTAAGACTTCATTGGTGTTGAAATAGCGGTTGCGCCCCATCATGCTAATTTCGTCCGCATACCGGAAACTGTTGGAATTCCAGTCGCTTGGTATGGGATCGTGGATAACCAGATATTCACCGTTCATGGAGTAACCTTTTACAACCACATAATGGCCGACAGAATCGTTATAGTACTTTCCAAAAAGATCAAATCCCGGATCATGGCGGGCAGATTTAACCCCGTCTGTAAGAAAAAGAATAATCGCGATTGACCCTGAATCAATTACATTCTTGACATCCTGCATTGTTTTTAAGGGCTGTATATCGGCGGAAACACCCTGGCTTTGAATAACCTTTAAAAGTTCGTCAAAACTTGTACCGCCGTTTCCCTGCCAGCCTATAGACTCGCGCACCGCGGATACCGGGAAATATTTTCCGGTTCCCCAGCTTATTCCCATAGATGCCGAAGCCGGCCCGCAGTTGGAAGGAGTACCGGAGTTAAACTGCGTTCTGTACCAGTTAAAATTACTCAGCGCAAGATCGACATGCATAGTCGGTATGGGGCTTACAAAAATGGAATAGTACTGGTCTCTTCCGTTGTTTTCACGGACGGTAACGCCGAAGTAACCATTTTTCTTAAACCGCGCTTTGGTTAAAAATTGATCCGACTCGCTTAAATCCAGCACGTCTTCAATATGGGCATAATGGGTAATCTTTATAATGTCTCCGTTTACCACAAAATAATCATCGGGAGAAGAAAGGGTAATGAATCTGGTGGTACTGTACTCCGCCATAGAAGCGGGATAGGGAATGTCAATATAAAGAGGGTTTGACCGGTAAATATTCCCCGCATTATCCTGGGCTGTCAGGCGGACAGGATAGGTTCGCGGCTGCGAATATTCATTGCTGGGGCTTTCCCGGAAACTGCGTTTTCCGTCTCCCAAATCCCATTCATAAGACCTTAAATCGGAAGGGGGATTCACTATCGAAAAATGAACTGTCACCCCCGAACCCGTTCCGTTGTTCAGGCTTTCATAGGCAATCCCGATATATCTGGCCGGTTTTGTTTTTTTTGCGGGCGCCGCGGTCTGCCGTTGTTTTGATTTATACTGCTGATATTCCTGTTTATTATTTTCGATATTTTGCAGGGAAGGAATAATTATTTTCGTTCCTACCCGGATACGGTTTGCGTTGTTTATTTTGTTGTACCACGCGAGGAAGTCATAGGGAATGTCATAGGAATAGGCAATTTCAGACAATGTTTCTCCCGGCCTTACCGGATATTCAAAGTCTCTGGAACGATCCTGGGTCTGAGAGCCTGTGCCCGTTTCAAGTTCCGTACCGTCAAAAAAAGTCAAAGACGCCCAATCATCATCAGAAGAAAGTACAACATGGGACATTGAATTATCAGATTCCCAGATTCCCGAAATATCATTTATAACGGAAAATAAATTTTCGGGGGGTAATTCGGGAGAAGTAACGGCAAATAAAACCAGAAAAACAGCCCCCGTAAAGAGCGCTGTAATACAGGAAGCAAAGGCGACTTTTCTGAACAGCGGGTTATACCGTATTATGCCCCATAACCGGGAAAAGATTTCTTTGAGAATGTGCAGGATGCCGCTTCCAGGAGCGGAAAGCCATTTAATCATAAAAACTATCCCGCCTTATGCCTTTTTGACGAGAATATAGCTTCCCCATTATCATATAATACTATTTTCGGCGCCTTTTGTCTACCTGTTTATATGCTTATTGACGAACGGAGCGAGGTCGCGGCCGTGCTTGCACGGACATGACCGAGCGAGTGAGGAAACGAAGGGTTAATACCCCGCGGCTTGCCGCGGAAAGCCGCCGTAGGCTTTTGTAAGTTGCGTAAGCAACTTCCTTGCAGGGCTTGCCCTGCGGTATAATACCCTTTATTTGGGTGTCTCAATAACAGGGGCGCTGTAAGAAGCCCCGACTTCATCCCTAAAGGGGATAAATTTAACGCTTTGACCGTTGTAGACATCCCTGCGGCTCAGGGTAATGGAGCCGTCCTCTTCCTCATGTTTGACTATTTCCATTATATATTGACGGTTGGGGGGGCCAAGGGGCAAAACCATGATCCCGCCGGGGTTTAATTGCCGCAGAAGAGGGGGCGGAATGTGGTCTATTGCGCAGGTGACAATAATTTTGTCAAACGGGGCGAATTCTTCCCAGCCGTAATATCCGTCGCCTAACTTCCGGTTAATGACGGAAAAAGAGGGGAAGTTCCTCTCCAAATCACGGTAAAGGGCGTCTGTTTCCAAATAGAGGGGCCTGATTATCTCTATGGAATAGACGTCCTTGGTTAAATAGGACAGTATCGCAGACTGATACCCCGAACCGGTTCCAATTTCCAGAACTTTATCCCAGGGTTTAACGTTAAGGGTTGTCGTCATCATGGACACAATGTCAGGATCGGTAATGGTCGCTCCGTATCCAATGGCAAGCCACGTATCGGCATATTCAAGCCCTTTTTTCACGTTTTCAGCCCTGACAAAATGCTCCCGCGGGGTTAGCAGAAACGCCCTTACGTCCTCGGGGCGTTTAAGCTCTGATGTCATTACCAGATTCTGCGCCCACTCCCAGCGCTGTTCAAGATAAACAGGGGCGTCGCCGCGGTTTCTGCTCATCCATGAAAACCAGGCTTCCTTGGTTTCAATGGGCATGGACTGGGCAAGACGGGGGCCGTCATACTTTTGTATTCCGGGAAGGGTAATATAGCTAAAACCTTCTTCTTCCGAACTTGACCTGCCGGCCAGCCGCAAAGCATCTTCAACCATTGAGACTGCGGCAACTTCTTCATAACTGGCTACCCTTTCGGAATGGGCCAACACCATCAGCGGAATGGAAAGCCCAAACAACGTACCAATTACGATGCCGGAAAATACGGCAAAAACATGGGAAGCCGGTATGGATTTTTTAAAAAAATTAACAAAAATACGCGGCATATCAATACCCTAAAATGTAATGACAATAAGGGTTTATGTCAATTGACTTGTTAGACAACCCGGTTGGTTGTCTAACAAGTCTTACATTTTGTAGGGCTTAAGCCCTACAAAATGTTTTTTAAAGGAAATTGTTCAGAAACCGAAGTTTCTGAACAATTTAATAATTGTATTGAAAAAGAAACCATTATCTGATATATTTTGTACCTGATGAAACGAAATCAATTAGCCGCGTTATTTTTTATTTCTACAGCCGGAATAGCCTTTGAACTCTATGTTATGCGGATTTTCTCGGTTGGCAGTTGGTCAAACTTTGGCTCGCTGGTCATTTCTACCGCTCTTTTGGGAATCGGGCTTGCCGGGATTATCCTTACCTTTGTTGAAGAACGTATCAGGCGGCGGCCGGAAATGTATATGTCAATTTTGGCGATTTTGCTTCCGTTGTTTATGTCGGGGGCGGTTATTATCGCGCAGATGGTTTCGTTTAACCCGATATTTCTCGCCTCGGACTCGCGGCAGCTTTGGTTTATTGGTGCTTATTATATTATTTACGGACTTCCTTTTTTTATAATTGCGGCGTTTGTCGGCATTTCATTTATTACGTTAAACGACAGAATCCAGGGCGTGTATTTCTGGAACATGATAGGTTCGGGCGCAGGCGGCCTGTTTATCGTTCTGTTTATGTTTTTTCTTCCTCCGCAGTACCTTTTACTGCCGGTTCTCGCCCTTACCATTATTGCCGCCCTTTTAAGCTCGATGCGCAAAAGCGAAAAGCTGCACTTTCCGCTTCCCTATGTTATCGGTCTTGGTATAACGACCGTTGGTTCGATTATTCTTGTTTTTTTCTGGGGAAACATCAGGATTTCCGACTATAAAGACATAAGTTATGTACGCAGATACGCGGACTCTACCCTTGTTCATCATTCCAACGGACCTGCCGGTGAATTTCATGTCTATGCGTCAAGGTATTTCCATTTCGCTCCGGGACTTTCAGATAACGCGGTTCTCAGAATCGATAATCTGCCTACTCAGCTTTACTGGGGCTTGTTTATTGACGGCTCAGGCCCGATTGGAATAATGGGTCACTTAAAAGAAGATGAAAAAATTTATATGGATTATCTTCCGATGGCGGCCCCTTACTCCATGATTACAGAGCCTGACGTACTGCTGGTAAATTTAAGCGGCGGAATAAACGCGAATGTCGCCCTGTACAACGGGGCGCGTTCCATTGACATCACGGAACCTTCGCCGGAAATAATCCGCCTGTTGCGGGACGATCCTTCCGTTTCCCGCTTTACCGGCAATCTTCTGGAAACGGAAAAAATAAACGTAATCAGGGGAGAAGGCCGGTCGCATTGCGTAAATAACGAAGGCTCTTACGATTTAATCGAAATAAGTCTGGTTGATTCTGTCGGCCTTACGGATTCCGGGGGATACGCGGTACACGAAGATTTTAAGTACACGGTAGAAGCCTTTAAGGATTATTTCAGCGGTCTTAAAGACAGCGGTATTCTTTCGGTAACTGTCTGGGACAGGCTGAATCCGCCGAGGAATGTGCCGCGCCTTCTTAATACCATAATCCGCGCGATGAATGAAGCCGGTTTTGAAAAACCCGAAAAATGCCTTTATTCATTCGGGCTTTTGCGGTCTACTTCGACTATCCTTGTTAAAAAAGGAACGTTTACGCCGCGCGATATTGACGATCTTAATAATTTTATCAAAAAATGTTCTTTTGAGCTTTTTTACGCTCCCGAAGCGGAGCTGCCGTTACGCGATCCTGACATCCTTATGGCAAGTTACCGCAGTCAGTTTGTTGATTCCGGCGCGGATGAGGATAAAATAGAAACCATTACCAATGCGGATATGTACAGAACGGTAATTCCGCTTTTCTTCGCGGGAGAAGCAAAAAAAATAGAAAAGGGCTACATTTTTGATATTCGTCCTGTTACAGATCCCCGTCCTTATTACACAGGGTTTTTGAAAATAGACGAACTGCCGATGTACCTGGATCAACTGCAGGATATTTCGGAAGAATGGGGATACCTCCTTCTCTTTGCGATGTTGATTCAGGCGTGTATATTCGGCCTTATTGTAATTTTAATCCCTGTTATCGGCAGAAGGAAAACCCTGTTCAAAAGAAGAAGGGGAACCATCGGGGTAATTTTTTATTATGCCGGACTTGGACTTGGGTATATGCTGATAGAAATTTACCTTATCCAGCGTCTTGCGGTATTTCTTTCCAACCCGACGTATTCAACCAGCATGGTGATTACCGTCATGTTAATTTTTTCCGCGCTTGGAAACATTACCAGCGGGCTTCTGAAACGCTACCGGGTTTTTGTCGTTCCGGCAGCGTGCGTTTTGATTGGGGCAGGGCTTTTCTTTTACATTTTTGGTTTAAGTGATTTTCTTGCCGCTTTCCATTCTTCTTCCATGATGACGCGGTTTTTGGTTTCCGCGTTAATAATCGCCCCTCCGGCTTTCTTTATGGGTATTCCGTATCCAAACGGCCTGGACAGCCTTCAGAAAACAAAACCGCACCTGCTTCCCTGGGCATGGGGAATGAACGGCGGCCTTTCCCTTGTTGGCAGCGCGATGGCGCGTCTTCTTTCCGTAGCCAGCGGCTTCCCCGTTCTCTTAAAACTGGGAATTGGGATATATTTAATGGTAGGGCTTCTTTTCCCGATTAATGAAAAGTTGACTAAGGATTAAACGGCATGTCCGGCGCCCGGTGCGCGGCAACTGGATTAGTTGATTAACTTGGCCAAAAACATCGCCCGTCCCTTGTTTTTGCCGTCAATAATGCCTGATTTACGGAAAATATTTGTTACGTGAAAAGCGATGGTGCTGTTGGATACAAAAAGACGCCCGCCAATATCCTTATTATCAAGCCCCTCTATCATCAACCGGGCAACTTCCTTCTCACGTTCCGTTAAACCGTATGAATTGAACGCCTTTTCACGCGCGGACGCGGGATTAGTCGCCTTTTCCAGCAGCGCGCTTTTTTCTTTAAGTTCCCTGTTTTTTATGACGGACATTCTAAATAACATAAGCGTATCCGACAACGCAAAAGCAACCATACCGTAACTGGTTAAATTCAGCGAGTAATGCAGGGCAAGAGAATCAATAAGATCAAAAACTACGGTCAGAACGATAATGGCAAAGGTAACCAACAAATTCCCCGGATGAGTATTAACCAGCGCATCGGCGAACTTTTTGCCGTTTTTCAATTCACAGGCAAACGGTAAAATAATGTTATGAATATACATCCACACTATTGCAAAAATACTCGCAGCCTGCCAGACAGCTGCCGCTTCACTTCCGTAAGTCCGTGAAAAAAACAACTGGGACACTGCCAGAATAAAACAAAAAACACTGTATATCTTTGTTACAATAGAATAACGGCCGTTGCAAAGTTTGTCCGTATAAGCCATAGCCGTTGGTATCATAAAATAAAGCGTAAAGTATTCCAGCCTGATCACAATATCGGTATTGGGAATAATTTGATGTATCCAGTGAGTCCGCCACAGATAATACAAACCCATACCAATGGAAAGAAATCCGCATATCAGGTTATACCGGTTTTCGCGGAAAATGGCAAAAAACAGAAAGTGATATATCCCCAGTATGGCAAGTATTGATATTATAATTATTTTTTCAATATCGTTATGACTGCGCGTTATGTAATCATAGTCGGCAAAATAATAAGGAGACCTGTAGGTAAAACCGGTTGTATAATCAGTCGGGTCTCCGATAATGCGGAACGCAAGAATATTTTTGCCTTTTTGCAGCAGACTGCTGTTTATGGGAACGATTACATCGCGCTCATAGTGTTGTTCCGTGATATGTCCGCCGGACAAATGCATTTCCTTTTTGATCAGAGTCCCGTTCAGGTATATTTCCCAGTTGATGCCGATAGACGCCAAATACAAACATGGAATTACCAAAGCGTCATCGTCCTTTAAGGACGTGTCCATTGTAAAGGGAATTACAAAAGTCCATTCCTGTTCCGGTCTTCCCCAGGGCGACAGAAAGGCGCGTTTGGGCAATCCGGGCAAACTAGGCTTGTCATGCAAGCCAAGCCTGCGTATAACGGCGCCGCGCCATTGCTCCCTGACCTGCCATGAGCCGTCCTGTAAATCGGGAGAAACAGCATTGGAAGGGTTAAAATCAGCCTTAACGTACAGCGGAAATTTCTGCAAATCGACATAAAACTGATCTTCCCCGGCAAAGGCTTTTGCCGCGTCCTGCTCCGTACAGGACATTGTAAGAGTTAATAAAAGAACAGCAAATATGAAATTTGTTTTGGACAGAACACTGGAATCCATTATAGTTTTTTCCTTTAAGTACGAATTCTAAACCATTACAGGTCTCAAACAGAAAAAAGAGTGGTATACAACATACTATAAGCGGGATAAAAAAACAACACCCATTGATGCAAATTCTGCCCGGAGGCAGGAGGCACAAAAAGGAGTTTAATATGAAGAAGACAAGAAAAACAGGAATCTTTGCGTTCATCATCGGAATTGCGTTTGTATGCGCGTTTATCGCTTGTGCTGACAGTGGAGGCGGAACGTCCGCCCACACCCACGATTGGGGCGAATGGACACAGAAAAAAGCGCCCACTGCGACAGAAGACGGTGAAGATGAGAGAGTATGCGCCCTTGACCCCTCACATAGGGAAACACGCTCCATTCCGAAAATACCGTTTACCAGTGTCGCCGATTTTAACACTTGGCTAACAATTCAAGACACTAACACTGCCGCCACCGCGTATAAAGTTTCGCTGAATGTCGCTGATATTTCATCTCCTGACAGCCTAAAAACAACGCTTACCAACGCGATGGACAAATATGTCTACCTTGATCTTTCCGGCAGTACGTTTACCGTCATTGCCGCAAGCGATTTAGCCGGCTGCAACAGACTTACTGGCATAACCATACCCAAGAGCGTTAACGACATTAAGAATAGGTCTTTTACTCTCAGGGGTCTTACGGAAATAATTGTTGATCCCGCTAATACCGCATACAGTTCCCAAAACGGCGTATTGTATGACAAAGCTAAAACCAGGTTAATTCAATATCCGGTAGGAAAAACAGATGTCTCTTCTTTTACCATACCCAACAGCGTTACCGTCATTGGGGATAGCGCTTTTGGCGGTCAGGACAGCCTTACCAGTGTTACCATACCCAACAGTGTTGCCAGTATTGAGGATTATGCTTTTACCACTTGCTCCGTTCTTACCCGCGTAATATTTCAAGGCACGATTCCTGCAAGCGCGTTTAGCAGTAATATGGTGTTCAATAACATGGGCGACTTGCGCGACAAGTTTTACGCGACAAACGCAACCAACGGAACGCCGGGAACATACACGACAACATTGCCTTTAAGTGACAGTTCAGTGTGGACGAAAGAACCGTAACAAACTAATAACAGGCGTCACGCGCTGCACTATTTGAACGCAGTTGGCACTTGGCGTTAGCTGAATGATCTTGCATGACGCCTGTTATTGGTTCGTATGTGGTGACTGTCACCAATATGAGAGTAGCTTGCTCACTGCGCCCCCCGCGATTCCGGTGTCACTGCCGCGCGGCAACCACCTTTTTAGAAAAATTGTACCAGTTACCATAATAAATCCATAATACAGAATTGTCAAGTACCAGTAATACTTTATTTAAGGATTATCCTATAAATGTAATTATAGAATGCAGTAATTTGTCTTTTATGGAAGAACACGAATTAAGGTCAATCTTGGCCAAAAATATCAAAAAATACCGGAATAAACGCGGCTGGAGCCAGTTACTGCTGTCTGAAAAACTGGATATTTCCGCCAATTACCTGTCGTCAGTTGAGACCGGAAAGGGATGGGTTTCCCCTCTCACTCTGGTAAAACTCGCTCAAATATTTGATATCAATGTTTTTGAACTGTTTATGCCCCCCGGTACCGCCCTTACCGCGCATAACAAGTCAGAAAACGCTCAAGTAAAGCGTTTTACCCGTGACTTAACCCTCGCCCTTGATGTCCATTCCGCCGAAACTGCCAATGCCTTAAAAAAATTGGTCGCTAAAATAAGTAAAGAATATTTCAATTAAGGTTGTTATCATCTCCATTAAGCAAGTCTATTTTATTGACGAACAGAGCGAGGTCGCGGCCGTGCTTGCACGGACATGACCGAGCGAGTGAGGAAACGAAGGGTTTAATACCCCGCGGCTTGCCGCGGAAAGCCGCCATAGGCGGCGGGTGCAGGGCTTGCCCTGCGGTATAATACCCTTTATTTCTTATCATAAAACAGATACGCGCCGTTTCCGGGGAATCGGGCAATCTCATTAAAACGGTTTAAAGAAAATAAATAAAATGCAGATAATTCTCTGCTGGATAAATATAAATCATCTATAATATGACCTTTAACAGTATCAAATATACTTCCTCCCATCGTTATGTAATAACTGTGATTCGGGCCGTCGGGATTAATCCAACCGACAGTATCCGTTTTAAAACGAAGGTGATGTAAATGGGGATTATTTGTCTGTATAATATCGGTAACATAATATAAATCTTCATCATCATCTTTATTAATGACTGTATAACAGGGAATTATTTCCCATTCAGTCTTTGTTTCGTTATATAGCCCAATCGCGTGTTTTTTGGTTTTATCATCACGAAATGACAGCAAAAATTTTCTTTCGGTTATTTCAAGCGGAGCGTTTAAATACATCTTGTGGTTCCGGTAAAAAGGAACAGCTTTTTCAAAAGGTATGTCAAATTCTGGATTTAAATCCTTTAAATCCTGTAATGCTTTTTCCAAATCGGGATCGGCAAATTTTTCTTTAATATAGGGTTCATAATCTATCCTTAAACTGTCACAATACGGCTCATAATCTATTTTTGAATATTCTGTTATACCGGCGTTTATACCAAGCTTATCAAAATAATCTTTCAATATTCCGGCGGCAAGCGCCATATCGTCTTTTGCGATACATTGTACATCGCCATTTTCCAAAAATTGATACAGGTCTGCGCCGGCGCGAAAATAACCGCCCATCATCTCGAATTCACGATCCAAATAATTTTCACTTTCGGGAATAATCGTTTTTCCGTCCAAGAGATTAATCACGGTATATTTATAATACGATTCTTTGTAAAAATGTGGTTTACCATGGGGGCCAAAAAAATTAAACCCGGTATCTAATTTTGTTCTTTTATACTGATTTACCAAAATTGCCAAATGATTTTTTCCGCTTTCCGAAACAACGAGATAAACATCATAAAAACCGCCCGCTAAATTACGTGATAAAACGGTCTTTTGATTTTTGTCTATAATTAAACATTCATTATACCTGTTTACTGCCGCATAATTACCGACAAACGGGCTTGCCGATTCATATTGTGCTTCAACTTCAATTTTTCCTGTATCTTCATTTATATACCCCCATATTTTTTTTCCGTTGCTGTCATAATCCGCGTATAAAACAAGATTACCGGTAACATCTTCCTTCGTGGAGTTTGATTCGGTTTGCGTAACCTTGCATTGAAATAAAAAAAACGCACAAAAGAGAATAATTAATATATTGGACTTGCCCATATATGCGGTAATTATAATTTGTATTTTTTTATTGTCAATGGACTTGTTCGACCGGCCTGGCGTGTTCGGTGAAACTCCCTCTTACCCGGCCAGCGTCAAAAATAAAACCGCGCAGATGCCGATAAAGGCGCAAACGGCAAGAATGTATACCCACAGGGGGAGCGGCGCGGCGGGGATTTTTTTTTCCGGCGATGACAGAGGGACGGAGGGCGGGGCGGAATAGCCGCATGAGGGGCAGCCGCCTGAAAAGGCTTTTTCATCTCCGGTGTAACCGCAGGAGGGACAGCGTATTGACGCGAAAAATCTGCCGCAGCGCGGGCAGACTTTGACATTCTGTCCAACTTCAACGCCGCAATTATCGCAGAAAAAACGGGGCTTTTTACTCAATGGCGGTTCCTAGGCGGTTTGGGCGGACGGTTTAGCGGCGGGCTTTGCCCCGCTGTCACCGGCGGTCTTGGGAGTATCGCCGCTTGCGGGGGATGCAGATGTACTCTGCGCCGTGCCTGATGTTTCCGCCGGTTTTGATTCGGTTGCAGATGTTTTGTTGTCCGGCTTCTTGCCTTTGCCGGTTGCCTTGTCGGTGACATAAAAGCCGGAACCTTTGAAAATTACGCCGGCGCCGCCAAAGATGAGTCTGCGGACTTCGTTGCCGCATTTGGCGCAGGTTTTAAGCGGCTCATCGCTCATCGACTGAAAAACTTCAAAGTTGTGGCCGCATTTTTTGCACTCATATTCGTAGGTTGGCATGATGAATGTACTATAGCGAAAACATTTTGAAAAGTAAAGCCAGTTCTTTGCCGCTCAAAGCGGCGGTGGTGATGTTAAGATTTTTACCCTCTAACACGGGCGGATTGGCAAAAAGAATCGACGCGAGAATTGCGGCGCCGTCAGAGTTTCCCTGCGGCACAAGAAAATTACGGGCAAGGTTAAATACCGTTGCCAGTCCGCGCGCCTGGGTTTCGCCGGCAACCTGAATCTTAAGATGCGCCTGGTAACGCTGTTCTTGTTGTTGTTCTTCATGCACGGGGAAGAGGCTGATAAAAACCCGCTGCGCCGGAAACTCAAAAGGGATTCCCATTGCCTGAAGTTTTTCATTGATAACCGGGCCGGGATTATCGAACCAGCATGAAAGAACCGCGTCTTTGCTGAATGTACCAAAACCTTCCGGGGCCGTGACTCCCGGCGCGGCGGAAAAAGGATCGGTTGAAGGAGCGTCTGCGGAACTGTTTCCACTGACAGCTAACACAAATGCCTGCTTTGCGTTTATGGCAATGGAAAGCCGTTGTTGTCCGCTATACCAATACATCGCCCCCGATGACGGTGAACGTATTTGTTTCCAGTCATTGCTGAATCCCAATGCCATTTTTGCGCGGGAAGAAGGGTAACTGCCCCAGGCGGCGAGTTGGTAACGCCGCGGCGACTGCGGCGGATACACCGCGGCAGCGGCGAATTGGGTTACATCAAGCATCTGCTGAAGCTGTTTATTGTCCATGCCGTTAAAACTAACATACTCCAGAATGGGACGCGCATTTTTTACATCGGCAAAAATATAGCCCAACGCGCCTGTGTCCAGGGGAATGGAAGTGGTTTCATCGGGCATCATGCCGGTTGTTTTGGGCGCGGTTGTGCAGGAAAGAGCGAGAAGAGCGAGGAGAAGAAGAAGTAGGGAGTAGGGAGTAGGGAGTAGGGAATGGGGGACGGGAATCAGAGGGGTAATTCGGGTAAAAATCTTGCTTTGTTGTATTCGCATAATTCTCAAATAACTCCTCCACTCCCCACTCCCCACTCCCCACTCCCCATCCTCTCTATTTTTACCAGCCATGAATCTTCCCCCGCTTCCATTGTGATTTGGCCTTCAACCTGCGCCCATGCGGTTTCTATAGCAAGGGTTTCCGCGGCGGCGGTATCGCTCAGGCTGTCCCAGGCTTCTTTTAATTTATCAGAGCCGTGAACGGTCAGCCTGATGCGGTCGGTAACCAAGAAGCCCATTTCCTTGCGGCTGTTCTGTACGCCGCGGATAAGGTCGCGGATATCGCCTTCCATCGAAAGTTCGCGGGTAATCTCGGTGTCAAGGCCCACGGTAAGAGTTCCTTCGTTAATCACCCGCAGATTGGCTTTTTCATTGCGCCTGATGTCGAGTTTATCGGTGGTAATGACCACGGTACGCGTGCCATCGCCGGTTTCGATGTCCAGCGAAAGAGAAGCGCCTTCGAGTACGCCCTGAATTTCCGTTTGATTCAACGCCTCGATTCGGGCGGCGGCGGCTTTCATGTCTTTGCCCAATTCTTTTCCCAATACGCGGAAATTGGCTTTTACTTCATATTCAACCAAATCTTCTTCGTTGTCCCGGAAAACGATGTCTTTTACATTAAGTTCTTCGCGGATAATTTCCGCCATTTCAAGCAGGGCGTTTTTTTCATCTGAATTGCGCGTGACGAGTTCCGCCATACGCAGGGGCTGGCGCACTTTGATGTTGTACTGCGAGCGCAGGGAACGTCCCATTGAAACCGCGCGCCTGACTGTCGCCATGCGGAATTCCAGCGCCGTGTCGCGGCGTTCTGTTCGGGGCAGGGGAAAGTCCGCCAGATGTACCGATACGGGGTCGCTATCCTGGCGCAGATTTTGCCAAATCGCGTCGGTGGTGAAGGGCATGAAGGGAGCGGCGACGGTAATCAATGTTTTGAGCGCGTCGTATAACGTGCCGTAGGCTTCGATTTTGTCGGTGTCATTTTCACTGCGCCAGAACCGGCGGCGGGAACGGCGAATGTACCAGTTGTTGAGCAGGTCAATAAACGCAAGAATGGGGTCAACTGCGCGGGACAGGTCATAGGAGTCCAGCGCGTTACCTACCTGCTCTTTAAGGCTTTCCGCTTCGGAAAGAATCCATTGGTCAAGAGGATTGGCGGGACGTTCCGGCGCTCCTGCGGGGCTTACCTTGTCGATGTTGGCGTAGGTGACAAAAAAACTGTAGGCGTTCCACAGGGGGATGATGATGCTTTTCAGCACTTCGCGTACGCCCTCGTCGCTGTAACGGAGGTCGTCGGCTTTAATGAGCGCGGAATGTACCAAAAAGAGTCTGACCGCGTCTGCCCCGTAAGCGTTAATGACATCAACGGGATCGGTATAATTTTTTAACTGCTTGCTCATTTTTTTGCCGTCTGATGCCAGCACCATGCCGCTGACGATGCAGTTGCGGAAAGCCGGTTTTTTGAACAGCGCGGCGGCAAGTACGGTGAGGGTGTAAAACCAGCCCCTGGTCTGGTCAAGGCTTTCGCTGATGAAGTCGGCGGGAAAATGGCTTTCAAAAAATTCCTTGTTCTCGAAGGGGTAATGATTCTGGGCGTAGGTCATGGCCCCGGATTCAAACCAGCAGTCCAAAACTTCGGGTATACGCCGCATGACCCCGCGGCAATTCTTATTATCGCAGGGAATGGTAATGTCATCGACAAAATGTTTGTGAAGGTCATCGGGGTATATGCCGGACAGTTCTTTTAATTCGTCCCGGCTGCCGATGCAGATGGTTTTGCCGCAGTCGGGGCATCTCCAGATGGGGAGGGGGTTGCCCCAATAGCGGTTACGGCTGATGGCCCAGTCCCGCGCTCCTTCCAGCCATTTGCCAAACCTGCCGTCCTTGATGTGTTCGGGAACCCAGTGGATTTGGCTGTTTGCGTCTACCATATCTTGTTTGATTTTTTCCACGTTGACAAACCATGAACCAACCGCCCGGTAAATGAGCGGGTGGCCGCACCGCCAGCAATGGGGGTAGGCATGGAGTACCTGTTCCCGTTTTATCAGTTTGCCTTCGGCCTTGAGCCGCTCCATGATTGCCTTGTCGGCGTCTTTGACAAACAGCCCCGCATAATCGGAAACTTCCGCGGTGAATTTACATTCCGCATCTACGGGACAGATGACGGGTATGCCTGTTCCTTTAAGCACCCGCGCGTCATCTTCGCCGAAACCGGGCGCGGTATGCACGATGCCGGTTCCGTCTTCGGTGGTTACAAAGTCGCCGAGAAAAGTGCGGAAGGCGTTGGGCGCATCTTTGAAATAGGGGAACAGCGGTTCGTAGTGCAGTCCGGCGAGTTCCGCGCCTTTTGTGCGCCAGATGATTTTGTATTCGGTTTCGGTTTTGTAGTACGCGGGGAGACGGGCTTCGGCTAATATGTAATATGAGGGAGTAGGGAGTGGGGAGTAGGGAGTAGGGGGTGGCGAGTGGGGAGTGGGCGGCCTTTCGGCTTTTGATGTAACAGCGGCTTTTACTGGGCCTACGCCGTTCTGCATTTGCTCCGGGGACACGCTCAATGTATCGCGTGCATTTTCGGGCGGGTTGTTGGTGTCGGGCTTTGGGGTGTCTGTGATGTCTTCGATGAGGACATAATCAATGTCTGCGCCGAGGGTGAGGGCGAGGTTTGAGGGCAGCGTCCAGGGGGTGGTTGTCCACGCGAGCAGATAGGTGTTGGGGGGCGTTGCGGGGGGCTTGCCCCCTGCTGAGGGGGGGAGCGGAGAACCCGAAGGGTTCGCAGCGAGGGGGGATACGTCCCCCCCCTTTATTTTGAATCGTACGGTGATTGCGGGGTCGTGTACGTCCTGGTAGCCGCCGAGGTTGAGTTCGTGGTTGGAGAGGACGGTGGAACAGCGGGGGCAGTAGGGGAGTATGTAGTGGCCTTCGTAGAGGAGGCCTTTTTCCCAGAGGGATTTCATGACCCACCAGATGGATTCCATGTAATCTGAGTTCATGGTTTTGTAGTCGTTGTCGAAGTCTACCCAGCGTCCGAGGCGGGTGATGGTTTGCCGCCATTCTTTGACGTAGCGCAGGACGGCGGCGCGGCAGGCTTCGTTGAATTGCGCTATGCCGAATTTTTCGATGTCGGTTTTGGAATTGAGGCCGAGTTCCTTTTCGATGAGGTTTTCGATGGGGAGGCCGTGGCAGTCCCAGCCGAATCTGCGTTCGACTTTTTTGCCTTTCATGGTCTGGTAGCGGGGTATGATGTCTTTTATGGTGCTTGGTATGAAATGTCCGAAATGGGGGAGTCCGGTGGCAAACGGGGGGCCGTCGTAAAAAACGAATTCGCTTTGGCCTTCGCGTTGGGTGACGGATTTTTCAAAGATGTGGTTTTGTTGCCAGAATTTTAGGATTTCTGTTTCTAATTGGGGGAAATTTACTTTATTGTCTACTTGCTTGTACATGGGGATAGTGTAGGGAAAAACGGGTTTTTTTTCAAGATGGGGATTTTTTGTTTTGGATTCTCACAAAGACACCAAGAAAGAGAAGAACACAAAGGGGGAAGGGAATAGGGAATAGGGAGTGGGGAGTTGGTCACTGAGCTTGTCGAAGTGACCGGGGAACGATGCGAGGTAAGAAAGCAGAAGAATTTTTACCACGGAGGACACGGAGGAAAAAGAAAGAATGATAATTGAGGATTTTCCAAAACTTCACTTTGAACGCATAGCCCCTTCATTCATCTTTGTGCCGCCGTGCCGCTGTGTGAGGTCTTTCGGAAGTAATTATTGTAAAGATTTAGTT
>JAITCL010000086.1 GCA_031283105.1 Treponema sp.
CAAATGAAAAGCGGGACAATTCCGGCAGAACAACCGGCTCTCGCAATCCGTCATTATCGCTTATGCCGTCATCGTAATTATTGTATTTAAGCGATAACATACCGGAAAGATACACCGACATTCCCTGTCCGTTGTCCCACGAAAACCAGGGGATAAAAGCGGGAGTGTACGAAAAGTATTTATTTTCCGCTTCGATATTTTGATCCAGCAAAAGTCCGAAGTCGAAGGAAAAGACAAAAGCCGCGCTGAGCGCAAACATAATGAATACAAGCGCTAACTTCTTCACCGTTTGCCTCCGGCAACGAGTTCGCCTCCGGCATAGTTCAGGACATTTCCCAAAATGAGCAGGAAACGATCCCCGCTTACGGTCATGGCGGGATCGGCGGCGTCCTGTATGAAAGAACGGCTAATCATCGACCGGTAAGCGTACCGCGGTCCGGGCAGAATGGCGTACATCATGCCGCCTTTTATGTCAAAGGCTTTCATTATAAGAAAAGAAAGTTCCGCCAGCGTTATGGGTTTTTCCGCCGCCGCTTTTTTGGACAGCCACGCCCGCTCCGTAGCAAACGAAAAAGCCGCGCCCGTGTCTTTCGGGCTTGCCATATCCGCCGCCTCCAGCACAAAACGCGCCGCCTGCCCGTAACTTATTGTTTGAATTTGCAGTATCTCCTCCAGTTCCGCCGCAGTCTGCGCGTACAGGAAGCCCGTCGCCGGAAACAGCATAATCAAAATAAAAATAACGTTTTTCAATTTTACTCCTTATCAATCAAAAAGCCCGAATCGCACGAACCGAATCTTTATTGGTCTTGACGATGATGCCCTGCTCACCATCTCTGAAATCCTGATTTCTTGCCATACTCCAGCTGTACTGCGACGAAGAATGGTAATGAGTTCCCGTAATCCCTACGGAATCCTTGTTTTCATACAGCATATTCAATTCATCCATGCTCGGCAGAAACCAGTCCGCAAGGTTATCCGGCCCCCGGTAGCCAGTGCAGGCTTTGGCCGCAGGCGCGTTCGCGTCCGTGGCAAGGATGAGGGCGGTGTTCTCCCTGCCAGTACCTATACCTGTTTTACCTTTACATACTTCAGCGTTGGAAATATTGGTATTGTCGATAATATCAATATTAGCATAGTAGCCTGATGATGCCCATGCAAGGAGCTCAGGCATATCAGCGGGCGCGGCTTCAAGGTAGTGGCAAATTTGATTGTTATATGTCATGGTAAAGCCGTCTAAGTTGACATAAAAGATTTTCCCGCCGCCGGGGCCGGTGTCGTCGAGATTCAAAACAGGAGTCACTGGAAACACCGCTGTAACAACGCCGGTACCAGCGGAATTGCTTACCGTTGTCGCCCCCGCAACGGTAAAGAAATTCGCTTCTACGCCTTGCAGGGTGTAGCCGGCTTTTGCGGAAAGGGTAATAGTTGCCGTGTACTGTGTTGAAAATTCATAAGTTTCCGATACTGCCGGATCCCATGTTACGGTTCCCGTGTACTGCGCCGTTTCGGTAATGGCCGTTGCGGGAGCCGCACCGGTTGCCGGGACTGTAACGCCGGGAATGGCGGCTATGCTGATGACGGTATCCTTCACCCCCGCGTGCCAGATGGTAACGGGTACCCTATTGCGCTGTCCGGCCCGCGCTTCAAAGGATGCGGAGCCCTCGGCGTACACTTTGCCGTCCAGGTAGGCTGTAACCGTTACGTTCCAACGGCCTGGCTCTACCGAGGCGCTGATTGTCCGCGTACCGGGCGCGGTCGGTCCAACTGTTACGATTGACGGGCCGGTAAATATTGCCGTGAAGCTGATACGCGCCATAGTCGCATCGTCCGGTGTGAAAACCGCCCGACTGCCGCCGCCCACTTGAATGGTGATGGTCGCGCCGTCTTCGGCCAACTGGCTAAAACAGCCGCCCATGAAAACTACCGCCAACAGCGCGAATACCGCCAATAGCGCGAAAATACTTCGTTTCATCGTTTTACTCCTGTATTGATGGGTGACAGATACCTTTGCTCTGCCACCCACCCTTTGTTACCTGTTATTCGTTATGGACGCACCAGCCGTAACCCAACAATGTTTCTCGCGGCGGTCGGGCCACCGTAGAGGCGGAAGACCGAATACCAGTCGTTAGTACCGTAATTCCAACTGCCGCCGCGTATTAACCGGTATTGCCCGGAAACGGGGCCTGTAGGGTTTGTTTGCTCCTCATCAACGTAGTTCGCCATCCAGTCCCAGCACCACTCATACACGTTCCCGCTCATGTCGTATATCCCAAGTCCGTTGGGCGCCTTCTTCCCCACCTCGTGAGTCTTGCTGTTACTGTTGTTGTTATCCCATGCCACGTCGCCTCTGGTATTGCTCCCCGAAAACGCGTACCCGGTCCATCCTGGCGCTGACGGGTCCCCACCCTTTGCCGCATATTCCCACTGCGCCTCGGTCGGCAGGCGGTAGCCATTTGCCGCGCTGTTAAGCGTTATCGTCCATTTATATGTGTCACCAGTATCAGTGTTATTCGGGTCTTTATTATCTTTGTCTATGACATAGTAGGGGCTTAACCCTTCCTGTATGCTCAAGGTGTTGCAGAACTCAATAGCGCCATACCAACTGACCGTCTCAACCGGGCGGTTCTCCTGCATTTCCCCGTCCGCAGGGTCTGAAATAAAGCTGCTGGGATTGTTTCCCATTACCGCCAGGTACTGCGCCTGCGTTACCTGATACTTGCTTATGGAAAAGCCCGTCAGCGTTACCGTATGCACAGGCGATATGGTGGCTACTGGGGTTCCATCGCCTTTCCCCATCTGGAAACTGCCGCCGGGCACGGAGACCATTTCTATGCCGTGCGACATTCCGGCAGTCTCCGGAAAAATGGCGGTAATAACGCCGGAATTGGCGCTGTTGTTTACCGTTGTAGCCCCCGCGACGGTAAAGAAATTCGCCCCTACGCTTTGCAGGGTGTAGCCGGTTTTTGCCGTCAAGGTAATAGTCGCGGTGTATGCGGTTTTGGCGGCAAAAGTTTCAGGGCTGCCGTTCCACCTTACGGTTCCGGTGTACTGCGCCGTTTGGGTGATTGCCGTTACAGGAGTCTCACCGGTTACCGGAGCGGTAACGCCTTGTATAGCGGCGATGTCGATTTTTACAAGGTTGCCCCCAGTTCCAGCGGTTGCTGGAAACACTGCGGTAATAACGCCTGAGTTTGCGGCGTTGCTTGCCGTCGCTCCATCAACTTTGAAGAAATCAGCCGCTACGCCTTGCAGGGTGTAGCCGGTTTTTACCGTCAGGGTAATAGTCGCCGTGTACGCGGTTGCGGCGGCAAAGGTAGCGGGGTTGCCGTTCCACGTTACGGTTCCGCTGTACTGCGCGTTTTCGGTAATAGCCGCTACCGGGGTTCCGCCGGTTACCGGAGCGGTAACGCCTTGTATAGCGGCGATGTTGACCACCGTGGATTTCGGCGAATCAGTCGTCGGATCCTCACAGCCTGTCATTGCATACATGACTACCGCCACGAGGGCAATAATCCCGAAAGATTTAAGTGTGTTCTTCATAGAAAACTCCTTTAAAAAAATGTTTTGGCGCATTAAATTACCTGAATTTATCCTAAAGAACCGCAAAAAACCCAAGATTATCGCACCACATGCGATAATACTCTAATGTGAGGCAATAAGTCAACTACTCAAAAACAATTATTATTGTATGAGGGGTTAAAAACACCAAATCAATGATAGACATAAAAGAAATATTTGCTGGAAATATCAAAAAAATACGCCGAAAAAAGGGGCTAACTCAGGAAAAATTGGCTGAAAAGGCCGGTATGTCGCTTCAATATCTTGCGCTTTTGGAACTTGCGCGTAAATTTCCTTCCGGCGAAATGCTGGAACGCCTTGCAACCGCCCTTGAAATTGAGACTTATGAACTTTTAGCGGTTGCTTCTTCTGCCAACAATGAACTTGAACTTCTGCGGAATGATATTATCTGCGAAGTTAAAACTCTGAACGAATCTCTTGCCAAAAATATTACTGATGAAGTTATAAACGCTATAAAACAGACTTTATCTGATGAATGTAAAAAATAGCGCTTATTGCTTATTCATTCCTTCTCGTCCTTGACTTTGTGTAGCCAATTCCCTACGCTGTAGGTATGGAATCTGTTGATATTGCCGCCGAACTCAAAACCGAGGAAGATATTGAAGGTTTTATCGAGGCTTCTATTGAAGAAGCGAAAAACGATACTGACCCCAAGTATCTTATTCACGCGCTTGAAACTGCCGCCCGCGCCAGAGGTATGCTCGCCACTGCTGTAGAAGCCGAAGTTGACCGTACAAACTTGTACCGTATTCTTTCCGGCGAAACCGACCCCAGAGCCAGTACGCTTGCCAAAATAGCCAACGCTCTCGGTTATCGTCTTACCCTTGTCAAACAACCGGTTGACATTAAGGGCAGGGCGGCGGCTTCTATGTAACGCTGTTGTCAAAATCACTTCCTCATTCCTCATTTGTTTGAGCAATCCTTACATACACCGCCGTGTTCTATTTCCGCAATGTCAAAACAGGCATCGCAGACGTGCTTGCCGCAGACGGGGCAGCCGTTGAAATATCCGCGGGCTTCGTAATTCGCGGCTTCATAGGCGAGGCGGTGTTCTTCCGCCCAGAGCAGGCGCAGGGCTTCTTTGTTTTCTACGGCGGTGCTTCCCATGCCGGTAAAGTCTTGATTGGGGCTTCTCCATTCCTTGCCGCATTTGTCGCAGTAGAAACTGAACGAAAAATGCCCGCTGTCCGAGTGGTCGGTTGTTTTTTCGGTATACGACTTTGTCATATTGAAAATGCTATCACGGGAAATTTTAATTACTAGCTAGATATTTATACAGGTTTGGGCTTTTTTACCTGTATATTTATATAGGTTTTGGGAAATTTGACACTATATATTTATACAGGTACGGAAAATTCGACCCTATATATTTATATAGGTATGGTTTTTCATTATGAATCGGGTTTATTTACATACTTGGCTAATAGTTCCGTCCGGCTTTGTATGCCGAGTTTCCGGTAGAGGTTTTGAGCGTGGAAAGTTGCTCCCGAATGGGTTAATGCCAATTTATCGGCGATTTGCTTTATGGGAAGCCCTGTCAATAGCAAGTTAAAAATTTCCATTTCGCGGGGGGTGAGGTCTGTTAAACTTTCTTCATAATATTGGAGTTCCTTCCGCGCTTTTTGAAGTCGCAAGTATAGTGTTATGAACAGGGCGGCCAGTATTGTCCCCAGAGCGATAAGGACAAGGCGCATTATGTTCATATCACGGAAATAGGCGTTTTCCGGTATTACTACGCCGATGTACCAGCCGTTTTTAAGCTGCCGGGTAAATATTACGGACGCGTCGTTTCTATAATTTTTTACCCTGCGTTCCAATACGGGCATGCCCTGCATTAATTCTTTCGCAAGACTTGCAAGCCCGCTGTCTATGTCTTTCATGTTTTTACCCCATAGTTCTTTGTCGGGATGGGCTAATACTTCCAACTGGCTGTTCAACAGCAGTCCGTAACCGTTATGCTCAAAGCGCGTGTTGACGGCAAGTTCCCTAATCTTGTCAAGGAGTACGTCAAGGCAGACTATTCCTAAAGGTTTGCCGTTATCGTCAAAAATTCGGCGGGCAAATGACAGGGAGATTTCATGTACCCCCATTGGGTAATACGAGTCGGTTATTCCTACTTCCCCGTTTGCCTTAACCGCCGCCTTGTACCACGGGCGGTCGGCGGGGGCGTAGCCTTCCGGCGGCTGCCAGCCTATGCCGAAGTGGGACTTGCCGCCGAATACGTCAAAACAGCCGTAAAATCCTGAGGTGTATAATTTTAGTTCTTCATCGGCGAACATAAAACCGGTGATGTGCGTTATATATTCTGATACTGTGTCGAAATTGCCGCCCTGTAGTATCATCTTGCGGACGGTTTCCGATATGTAAACGAGCAGTTTTTCCATTTTCACAAAATCGGATATGATGTTGAGTTCGGTTGTGTCGAGGGCGGCTTTAGCGTCGTTCCTTATGTGCCTGCTTTCATTGTTGCCCATAAAGACTATGCAGAGGAATACCAATAATGAAAAGGCAAGGGTTATCATCATGGTGTATACAAGAGCCTGACGGGAGAAAAAGAGTTTGAATTTTTCCTTGTTCATTAGTTAATTAACCTCTTACTTTATTAAAATGCAGTTTCTTAATAGGTTGTACCCCTAATTTAGGGTATTTTTTGAATTTTCTTCCCTACTCCCTCTTGCTTTTCCTCGCTATTCCTGCCATATTAGACAATATGATGAACCAGGCAGTATTACAGAAAGAAATTGAGATGCTACCGCCCAAATATTTTGGCGAAGCGGTTGATTTTATCGGATATTTGCAGAAAAAAGCGCAACAGGAAGCTGCAGAAATAGCGATGGCGGGAAGTCGGGACAAAGAACTCATCAACCGCCACGCTGACGAACTTAACAAGGAAATGGAAGACGTGCTTTCATACCAGACGCTTGATATATGAAACGAGGCGAATTTTACAGGGTCCGTAAAGGCTCAAAAAACGACCCTATTCAACAATTTGGCGTTATACGAAAATGATACAACGCTATAAAAATTTATTGACACTGTTCGTGCTGGTTCGTGAGGTTCGTGGTAAAATTTCTTCCCCTCTCCCTATGTTGCGGCAATCTATAAATTTAATGTAACATAAAAAAATGAAAGCGCAGTACGGACGGTTTTCCACGCCGCTTCTAAACGAAAATATCATACAGCGGATAAAAATCACCGCGGATATTGACCGCTTGTCAAGGCGCGGCATACTCTTTATCCAT
>JAITCL010000089.1 GCA_031283105.1 Treponema sp.
TATGCAATATCTTAGCCAGTTTTAGTATTGTTTTGTCGCTGACCCACATTCTACAGCCTTCAATATCGTTGATTGTCTGGGATGAAAGATCGGTGGCTTCCGCAAGTTTTTCCTGGGTCAAACCGAGAATTTTCCGCTGTTTTTTTATATTTAACGAAAGGGTTCGCCTTAAATCATTTGGTTCGTCGAATTTTTTCCTCATTAGTCAAATTTAGGGTATTAACAAGCATTTACAACTTGTTATTTACAATTATTTGTACTAGGTATTGACAAGTCTTGAATTTCCTGCTATTAATAAAAAACGCTGGCCAACCGGCTGTTTCTAACCCGTCCGTATGGAAGGGCAGTTTTACACGATTCCCGCCAAAGGGCGGCGGGAATCACAAAAAGGGGTTCTATATGAAGAATATGTTCAAACTTTGGGGAATTATCGCGTTGACAGCGGTAATAGGGTTTTCAATGGCGGCTTGCGAGGCCGAAGGCGAAGGGAATGAGGGCGGAGGTGGTGGTGGAGGCGGCGGAGGCGGTATAAAACCGACTATTACTATCAGGAATAATACAGGCTATTATATTGGCGATATTTTTATAAAGCCGTCAACAGAAGCGCAAAGCTGGGGAGATAATTATTGGGGGTATCGCATGATGAGTGACGGTGAGTCGCGTGATTTTACCCTTACTCAACCATTATCCGTTTGTAAAGTATATGATATTTTATTTAGTAGCGGGGAGTATGACTTTATAAAATACGGCGTTACCGTTTCAAATAAAATGACAATCACTTTTTCCACAGATGATTTAAATGATATGAGTTCTCTGCCAAAAATAACTATACAAAACAGAACGGGTAAGAGTTTTGATTCGATTAATATCGTACCATCGGCTTTAAACCCGTCGGATCCGTCTGACTGGGGAAAAAATTTTGGAGGGGTACTAAATAATAGAGATAAATCTGATATTAATATTCTTGTTTCGCCGGCTAATTATACAGTGTTTGATATTCAGGCGAAATCATCAAATCCGACTAATACATATACCAAAACTAATGTTACTATTACAAATGGTTTGACATTACTTTTTACCGGCGCTGACAGAGATAATGCAACTATTGAAGCTCCTGTTATTGTTATTCAAAATAACACAGGTTATTCAACGGGTATTTTTATAAGACAATCAGGCACAGATGACTGGGGAAATGACTTATGGGGGTATACCATGTTGAGTAATAATGAGTTAAGAACATTTTCTGTTTCTCACAACCAGATAGATATTAAGTTAAACGGTAGTGGATTTAACTTTATAAAAATGAATGTCGCAGTGACAGACGGTATGATTGTGAAATTTACCACCAGTGATAAGGCAGATTAAAACCGATGAAGAGTTTCACACAAAGAACACGAAGAAAGAGAAGAACACAAAGGAAAGGAAAGAAGGGGTTGTTGTCCGCAATCTTAGCGTAAAGCTCACGCATGGATTACTTACAGCAACCCTTTTTTTTCCTTTCTTCCTTCGTGTCTTTGTCTCCTTTGTGCTCTTTGTGTGAAATTCATCGGGTAAAGTCCAGTAGTAAAGTATTAGTCTTAACAGAATACCTACAATACAACTTCGTCAAACAACGGCGCTTCTTTTAGAACGCGGGCAATGATGCGGTGATCGTCCAGAACAAGGCCGGGGTCGTTGTTCAGAATAAAGAAAGCGTCGGTTCTGGCACGGGCAAGTTCGTCAATGTCGCGGATAGGGTTGGCAATACCCAGATTAAGGTAGCCGGATTGTTCGATTCCGGCAATCTGGCCCGGGCCGCGCAGTTTTAAATCTTCTTCAGCAATGATAAAGCCGTCGGCGTTTTCCAACATCACCTTGAGGCGCGCCTTGCCGTCTTCGGTTAAGTCGTTGGAGTAAACCAAAAAACAGTACGCCTGATCCTGCCCGCGGCCAACCCTGCCCCGAAGCTGGTGCAGGGCGGAAAGGCCAAAACGTTCCGCGTGTTCTATCACCATGCAGCTTGCGTTGGGCACATCGACCCCCACTTCGACAACGCTGGTTGCAACTAACACCACTATTTCACCTGCGCGAAAACGTTCCATGGTTTGCCGCTTTTCCTCGTCATCGAGTTTTGAATGAATCAGCGCTACGGTAAAACGGGGAAACACTTCCTGGGCAAGCCGCTCGGCCATTGAAACCGCGTCTTTAAGGCTGGCATCTTTTTGATTTGCCTCATCGCCGCCTTCAATCAGCGGGTACACAAAATACGCCTGAGAGCCGGCCTCAAGTTTTCTGCGCACAAAATCGTAGACACGGGCCTCGCTGGATTCTTTTGCCAGATGGGTCTTAACCGGCTTTCTGCCCGGCGGCAAGTCCCGGATAACCGAAACGTCCATGTCGCCAAACACGGTGAAAGCAAGGGTGCGGGGAATGGGCGTGGCGCTCATCATTAACAAATGGGGATTGTTTCCCTTTGCCATAATGAGGGAACGCTGAGTAACGCCAAAACGGTGCTGTTCGTCCACCACTACCAGGCGCAGGTTTTTATAACTGACATCTTTGGAAAAAAGGGCGTGAGTTCCCACGGCAATATCAATTTCACCTGATGCCAAATGCCGCAGTAAATCTTTTCTGCCCGCCGCTTTTATGTTTCCGGTAAGGTACGCAATCCGCAGCCCCAACGGTTCAAGCAGGCGAGCGGCATTTTCCGCGTGCTGGCGGGCAAGCAGTTCAGTCGGGGCCATAAGTGCCGTTTGTCCGCCGTCTTGTGCCGCCCGTAACGCCGCCAGAAAAGACACCAGCGTTTTACCGGAACCGACATCGCCCTGTAAAAGACGCGCCATAGAATACGCTCCGTTAGGCGACACATTACCTGCCATATCCGCGTTAATTTCAGCGATGGCTTTTATCTGCCCCGGTGTCAGGGAGAATGGCAGTCGCTCGAGTAAACGTTGTTGTAAGGGGAAAGGGACTAGGGACTGGGGACTAGGGACTGGGGTTTTTGTTTGTTGGCTTTGCGTGTTGGTAACTTCGCTATGCTTGCTAACAACACTCCCTGTTCCCTGTTCCCCGTTCCCTATTCCCCTTCTTTCATACGCCCTTTTACCCACCATTATTTCAAGATAAAACAATTCTTCATAAATTAAAGTTTTCTTTGCCATTTCCAGTTCCGCGGCAGAAGCGGGGAAGTGAATGGCCCTGATGGCGGCGGCTTTGGGCAGCAGATTGTCCCGTTCAATAATTTCCCGGGGAAGTTCGTCCTCAAGTTTGGCGGCGTACTGATCAAGGGCACTGTTTACCAAACGGCGGAGCGTTATGTGATTCAGCCCCGCGCTGAGGGGATAAACCGGAAGTATACTGCCGGAGTTCGCGCTCTCCGTTGCAGTAAGCGGTTCGACCTCAAAAGAGCTGGATTGGATTTCGCCGTACCTGTAATAAAAACGTCCCCAGAGACGGAAGCGCCGGCCCTCCACCAGTTGTTTATCCAGCCAGGGGCGGTTGAAACAGAGCAGCGCCGCGCTGCCGCTTTCATCCTCGACATATACTTTCAGCGTCCGCGTTCTGCCAAAGCCAATCCAGCCGCGGGCTGTTACAGTCACCGCGGTACAGACTTGCCTGTTTTGAAATTCACTGATGGGGACGGTGAGCGTCCGGTCTTCCCAATCGCGGGGGTAGTGGCAGAGCAGACCCGCCGCGTTTTGTATGCCCAGCCGCGCAAGTTTTGGAATCAGCGCGGGGCCAATGCCCCGAATTACAGTTAACGGTGCGGCAATGGAGCGGAGCAGCATTTTACACGGATGACCTGAGCAACAGGCCGGTCAGAAACTGTACGGCAACGCGCCCCAGTATCCATATTCCCGCCAGCGCCGCAAGAGAGATAATAATGCCGGTGGTAAAATTCACCAAACGCTTGCCAAAAATAATCCGGTTAATGCGGTACATGAGGGGACGCGCAATGGAATCAATAACCCGCCAAAAAGTAGAGTACATATTACTGTTACTTATAAATGCAAAAAAACGCAGAACAAGAACGATGAAAGAAAAACCTACGATAAAGGAAAGCGCCGACCACACGGCGGACAGGCAGACGGCGAGAATTATCCCCAGGCTGATTCTGCCCTGGCTGGCAATGGTGGAACATACCGTTTGCACAACGGAAAGGGACGCCAGCGCCACAATGGGTGAAAGGTCAAGAACGCCCGCCTTCAGATTGAATTTTTGCCGCCACCAGTTAAGGTAAGGGTCGGTGATACCGGCGAGAATATGCGCCGGTTTGCCGAACTGGGCATTACTAAACCAGGTAAGTATTATTCTGATGATAATCAACAGAGAGTACAGGCTGGTAAGCGTTGCCAGCAGCCCCATAATTACACGCATAGTTCCTTCCATGTTTCTACAACTCCCGCGCAATTTTTTAATTCCGCTGAAAGGCTGATTCCGGCAGTGGTGCGAATGATTTTTTCACCGTTAGCTGAAATGTGAATAAACACCGGACAGGGGCCGGGGTTTCCCAAAATATAATTGCGCAGTGCGTAGATGCCTTCGTCGCGTCCCGCGGCTGCGCTGTCCAGGCGGACATGAACAGCTTGCGGCGCAGCCGATGATGCAGCCGCCGCAACAGGCGGCGTCCATGCGGGGACTTTCGGCTCTTCCCCGGCGGATGCCTTACGCGCGGCGGAACGGCTGAGAGCGGCGATGTCGGCGATAGCGTTGACTTTAAGGCTCGGTTTTTGCGGATTGCGGTCGTTGGCGGGGTCAATACTGCCTTTTAAGGCCGTAAATTCATCAAGATTGAGAATGTCGCGGCACTCGGCCCAGACTTTTGAAAAGAACACCAAATCAATATCACCCTCAAAATCATGCAATGTCCCGAATGCCATTTCGTTGTCGTTTCTGTCTTTCATTTTCCGTAAGTTGGTAAGCTGCCCTATTATCGTATAACTGCCCTTCTCCGCTTTGGCAAGACTGCCGCTTTTCAAATCCGCCATGTACAGCCAGGCATTACGAAATTTTTCCCGCTTGCGCCGCAGCGCGTCTTCTTCCGCGATTGCCGTCCCGACTTCCCGGCTGTCGATTAATCCTTCGGCAATAAAACTATACTTGTCCCTATTTTCCTGATAATCAATTTTGCCCCTGACAATGGCAATCTGGTCTTCCTGTATTCTGCCCTGCCATGCCTCCCACACACGGGAAAAAAATATCATTTCAATTTCGCCATTGTAATCCGCAATGGTTATATACGCCATCTTTCCCGATTTGGAATTCACCGCCCTGATTGTTTTAATAATACCAACAAGAATTTGATTCCCCGGTTCTATCGTATCAAGATGACCCAAATCAACCTTGACTGTTTTTTCCCACAAGTCCCGGTACTCGTCCATCGGGTGGCCGGAAAAATAAAAACCGATAAGCTGTTTTTCATTTTTTAATTTTTCAAGGCGGCTTATTTCAGGAAAGTCCTCAAACACAAAATCGGTGTACTCTTTTTCATCGGTTCCCCCAAACAGGCTGGTCTGGCCGAATTTTTTTTCTTCCTTTTGTTTTTGGGCATACTCCACCGCCCGTTCCAGATTTCCCAAAAGGTTTTCCCTGCTTATGCCCATGCGGTCAAACGCCCCGGTCTGAATCAATTTTTCAATAACGGCCTTTCCCACCAGTTTGATGTCAACTTTTGACAGAAAATCCATAAAGTCATGGTAAGAATCGTCTTTGCGGCAGCGGACAATTTCATCGGCGGGGGCGTCTCCCAAACCCTTTATCCCCAAAAGACCGTAAATGATACGCCCGTCCACAATGGTAAACAGTTTTTCGCAGCGGTTGACATCGGGCGGGTCAATGGCAATGCCCATTCTACGCGCCTCGTCAATACATTCAGATAATTTTTCTTTATTGGCGCTGTGAATCTCATTGGTAAGATTGGCGGCCATAAATTCCGCGGGAAAATTGGCTTTGAGGTAGGCGGTGTGGTAAGCAATCACCGAATACGCCGCCGCGTGAGTCTTGTTAAAACCATAACCGGCAAAGGGGACGAGCATATCGTAAATTTCACCGGCTCTGGTTTTTGAATAGCCCTGCTGTACCGCGCCTTCAAGAAAAGGAATCTTTTCCGCGTCAAGAATTTCTTTTTTCTTTTTTCCCATTGCCCGGCGCAGCACGTCGGCCTGTCCCAAACTGTAACCGGCAATAATCCGCGCCACCTGCATAACCTGTTCCTGATATACGATGACGCCGTAAGTTTCTTTCAGCACGTCTTCCAGCCGGGGGTCGGGATAATGAATAGCCTGCCGCCCGTTTTTTGAATCAATAAACTGGGGGATATTTTCCATGGGGCCGGGCCGGTACAGCGCGTTAAGCGCAATCAGGTCTTCAATTTTATCGGGTTTCACCTGCTTAAGAATATTGCGCATCCCGTCAGATGCAAACTGAAAGATTTCAAAACTCTGTCCTTCACCTAACATTTTGAAAGTCGCCTCATCATTTTCAGGGGCGGTTTCCACTTTGAAGTTGGCGTATTCCCCTCCCCTGCGGCGGATAAGCTCCTCGGTGTGCCTAATCACGTCCAGCGTTTTAAGCCCCAGAAAATCCATTTTTACGAGACCGCAGGTTTCCAGATGATTCATGTCGTATTGGGTCGCAATGGCCCCGGTTTTGGTATCCTTGAAGATAGGCACCAAATTGTGCAAGACTGATTTGCCTATCACCACGCCGGCGGCGTGCAGGCTGGAATGACGGTTAAGCCCTTCCAGCTTGCGGGCAAGGGCAAACATTTCAGTGTAGCGGGGATCGGCCTCCATCTCCTGCAATCGCGGCTCTTCCTTAAACGCCTGCTTCAAAGTGATTCCCGGCCTGAAAGGAATCAGCTTGGCGATTTTTTCGGCTTCATCAATTGAAATGCCCAACGTGCGGGCGACATCTTTAATCACCGCCTTTGCCCCCAGAGTTCCAAAGGTGATAATCTGCCCGACACGGTCTTCGCCATATTTAGCGGTAACGTAATTAATCACGTCGTCGCGGCCTTCATTGGCAAGGTCAATGTCAAAGTCGGGCATGGAAATACGGTCGGGGTTGAGAAAACGCTCAAAGAGCAGGCCATATTTAAGGGGGTCAATATCGGTGATGCGCAGGGAATAGGCGACAATGGAACCTGCCCCCGAACCGCGTCCCGGCCCTACGGAAATATCACGCCCTTTCGCCCAGTTGATAAAATCCATAACGATAAGGAAGTAGCCGGTAAAACCCATTTCAATAATAACTTTCAGCTCATATTCACAACGTTCCTCTATCTGCCGCCACGCAAGGCCGCCGTCCGTTTTTTCTTGCGCATAACGCTTGGCAAGACCGTCGCCCGCGACATGGCGCAAATATACATCGGCATTTTCAAAATCAGGCGGAATATCAAAATCAGGCAGATAATGGGTTAATTCTTTGACGCCGATATTGGGAACATCGGCGACACAACGCTGGGCAATGCGGACGGTGTTTTCGATGGCTTCGGGATAACCGGCAAACAGTTCAGCCATTTCATCGGCAGTCTTAAAATAAAACTGGTCGCCGTAATATTTTTTCCGTTTTTCATCGGTACGGAATTTGGCAGTGCCGATGCACAAAAGAATGTCGTGGGCAATATAATCTTCACGGTTCAGGTAATGCACATCGTTAGTCGCAACCAACGGTATGCCGGTTTTGCGGGAAATGGCGATAATTTCCGTATTGATGTCCCGCTGGGAAAGGGGACCTCTCAACGTTTCGGCGGGAATGCCGTGATCCTGCAATTCAAGGTAAAAGTTGGGATTCCCCTGCTCATCCGCGCCAAAAAGCTCGCTATAGTGCAGTGCCTTCTGTTCCGCCTCGGCAGTTTTCCCCGCCCGAATAAGCCGCGGTATCTCGCCGGAAACGCAGGCGGAAAGAGCGATAAGCCCGCCGTGGTATTGCTTCAGCAGTTCTTCATCAACACGGGGCCGGTAATAAAAACCCTCGGTGTAGGCAAGGGAACACAGTTTTACCAGATTGAAGTAACCCTCGCGGTTTGCCGCCAGCAGCACCAGGTGGTAGTACCTGTTCTCGTTTTCGGTTCCTTTTTTTTCAAAGCGGGAATCCGGCGAAACATAGACCTCGCACCCGATTATGGGGTTTACCGGCTTTTCCCGCTTCCGGCAGGCGGCAATAAACTCCATGATTCCAAACATATTGCCGTGATCGGTGAGCGCCAGGTGGGTCATCCCCAGTTCTTCCGCCCTGTCCGCCAGGCTGTGTACCGAAACGGCGGCATCTTGCAGTGAAAAATCGGAATGGACGTGGAGATGCACAAAATTGTTCATGGGTAGCTTATACTACCGTGAAAAAACGGTAATGTACAGACGCAGAGTAGTGGTCACTGAGCCTGTCAAAGTGACCGGGAAACTGTGCGTAGTGAGAGAGCAGGGAAGATTCTTTACCACGGAGGACACGGGAACCAGTAACCGCACCCGCAAGGGTGTAGATGAATAAATGCTATATGCCCCGGCGCCGGACAAATCTTACAAGACGAATAAAATGAGGCGGGATTTATCCCGCCGTACGCGCCGCGGTCAAAGGGAGGTATGCGGCAGGTTACAGAAATTGTATGAATAACGAAGCTATGCGAACCAAGAAAACAAGGAAGAATTTCACCACGGAGGACACGGAGAACACGGAGTAAGAAAGGCATCAACAAAAAAGCCCCCAGGCTTCCCCGGGGGCTTACAGACACACACAACCGCTGCTTAAACGGCTTTAATTTTAGTACGCAAACACAATACCAATCGGCACACACCAGTTCATGTAGGTGGCGCCATCTTTGGTCTCTCCGCCATCTTTAAACTTCTTGCCATTGGTCTCAAGTCTGATACCGGCATAGAGGTTCGGAGCCCACCAGCTTGATTTGATGGTGATATACGGCGCCGCATGGAAACCCATCTTGGCATAATCATTATCATTCTTGTCTTGCTTTGCTTTATAACCAACGCCGAGGCTGAAATGAGCAGTCAGACTTTCGCTAATCGCATAGTAGGGCATTACGTCGAACAATACTTCCATGGGATCTTTAATAGCCTCCCCTTCGCCGCCTGATGTTTTCCCCATAAAGGCTGCTACGGTGCGGGCTTTAACCCCAAAATCACCGGCGGTAAAATGGGCGCCCAAACCGGCGGCTATCGGCGCGCTTCTAGTTATGCCGCCGCTCGAAATGGGAAAGGTATACCCAAATCCAATGTCAATGCTCAGATTCTCAATCATCGTCAGGCCGACATACAGATAAATCTTGCTGGGGTCGTCAACTGCACCTTCTGCGCCAACCAACTTCCAGCTTGGGCCTATAGCATCTTTCCCTTCACCTTGTACCCATTCCACAGAAACGTCATCACCATCCACTACTACCGCCCAGTCCCATGCGCCCTCTGTCGCCTCAGCTCCAGGATCAAGATACAGTTTCGGCGCTACCGGATCCCGGTGGCCCAGTCCGCCGACATAGGTCAGACCAAACTTGCCGATGCCGTCAGCAGTATAGGCAACCTGGACATTAGATTTCGGATACACGTCTCTCAAATCACCGCCGTAGGGAATGCCAATATTGATTTCCAGAGCTTCCATGGGGACAATATTCAGCCACAACCCATTCGTCCATCCGCCGAAGAACGCACTACTGAATGTTACACCCAGGGCGGTATAACCGCCTCCCCACGCGTTGCCGGCATTAGCAATGCCCACATCACCGGCCACCTGATAGAAACCCCAGCGGGTAACGCCGTCAAGGCCGAACCATCCGTCTTCATTAGTGCCGATAGTCATCTTTACCTGCTCAATGGGCTTCCACCAAGCATGAGCATAAGCTGAGTCACCAGCGCCAGAAATACCCGATTCGTAGCGGAACCAGCCGCCGAAGGTACCGTCGTCATTCTCGCCGCCCGCGCTCACCCGAAGCCGCCCGCTGTAGTCGGTTCCCGGTTTGGGAGAATCACCGACAACATTTTTGGCCGTGCTGCCGTTAGCAAGGTCTACCTTCCCAATAACCTCAACTCCAACATCCGCAGCAAACGCCGCCCCCGCAACCAGCGCAAAAACCACTGAAATTGCAATCAGTTTCTTCATAATCAATCCTCCTGAAACTTTCGGGAAGGAAGCAACCGACGGTTGGAGGGAAATTGGCGTTAG